>CANJXQ010000004.1 GCA_947478805.1 Betaproteobacteria bacterium
ATCGACTTAACGTTCACGCGGGTATCGGTGTAGGTATTGAAGATCCCGAAGGCGTAGTCCTTGAGCAGCGAAGCGCGACCGCTTTGGCGGTAGCCGAGTTCCATCGCAAATTCGGCGAAACCCAGATCCGCGCTGCCGCCCAGGCTGGCATGCGCGCCATCCCGAGTGGAGTAGTCGTCCGGACGTCCGGTTCCCCGCGGATCTGCAGCCATCTGCGCGGCAGTGCGCTCGCCAGGCAGGCGCAGGCTCTGATTGTCGAGGCCGAACTTGAAAGAAACCTGTCCTTTGTCTCCGAAGTAGCGCAGGTCGCCTTCGACGTTTTGCTGTTCGACCCGATTGTTCTGGCGGAAATTGTTTGACTCCGAATCGCTGAAACGAAGCGCAAATCCTGAACGGTCGTTCGCAACCGACACGCCCCCGCGCGTTTCTCGCATTCCAAAGCCACCGGTAGTCACCCCAATGTTGGCGGCCCGCGTCCCCGGCAAAGGCGCCTTGGTAATGATGTTGATCGTGCCCCCCGAAGCCCCGCCTCCATACTGAACCGCCCCGGACCCGCGAAGAATTTCGATGCGCTCGATGCTGTCGAGGGGTATCGATGACCAGCGGACCGTAGTCAGTTCGATTTCATTCAGACGCTGGCCATTCAAAAGCACCAGCGTGTTCTGGTCGCCTGTCATGCCGAATCCGCGCATGTCAATTTGCCAGTCCGGGCTTCCGGTATTGTCACGCGCCACAATGCCGGCTTCCTGAGACAGCAATTCGGGCAACGTCGATGCGGTGCTTTCCGCTATGCGCGATGCACTGATCACGGTCATCCCGATGGGGGCATCGAGCGCGCGCTCGGGGAACCGCGTTGCAGTCACAACGACCGCGTCCTCCATGGCAAAAGAAGGGGTGGCCGGATGACCGATACAAGTCAGTACTGCAAGCGTAAATGCGCCTTTAAACGAGGTGATTGACATGACTTCTCCCGCAGCCCGCATCCCCGCGGGCCGGCAAAGCGTGAAACAACAAATGGAAACAGCGGGAGAAGCATCAGCTTGCGCCAAGTCATACCGCCCGTCCGCAGTATTTCCGTCTATCGTTCAGGCCGGTCTCCGGGCTTGTGGGATCAGGTGCGTCGCCTTCCCGCGAGCGAGCGCTCACAGTGGCTTGGCCATTCTTGGGGAACGACCGATGTTTGACGCACCCGCGCGCACTTACCGTTGCGGGGGCAGCTCAGGAATGGGCAGGAGGTCATCCTGCTTTCACCTGATTCCCGTTTCACCCCGACGCAAGGATCGCGTGCGGGGCACCATGAACGAGCGGGCCGATTGTATCCCAGGGACCGCGCATCGAACGAATGGCGACCAGGCACGATCACGAATCTACATTGAAAATAATTCCTTACACCTTGACGCAGCAGGATTTTTCAAACTATAGTGCAGCGATGGATGCTGAATTTGCCACGCTTGAGGACAAGATCCGCCAGGCAGCGAACCTATGCCGCAAATTGCGCGACGAGAATCGCGACCTGCGGCAACAACTAGCCACCCTCGAGAACGATCGCCGGCAATTGTCGGAAAAGATCGATGGTGCCCGCAACAGGCTCGAGGGCCTGCTGCAAAGAATTCCCGAGTAGTTCCATGGGCCTGCATCCATGGCTTCGCGCCATTTCTGAATTGTCCCCCTCTGCATGAGCACAAAGCCAAAAACGCTGGACGTCACCATCATGGGGCGTAGCTACAAGGTCGCCTGTGCCGACGATGAGCGTGAAGGCCTGCTGGCCGCCGTCTCACACCTCGATGACAAGATGAATGAGATCAAGACGAGCGGGAAAGTCGCGAGTGCCGAGCGCATTGCCGTGATGGCGGCGCTGAACATCGCCCATGAATTGCTGCAGCTTCGCGAGAGCAAATCGAGCGGCGATAGCTTTGACAACGATGGCCTCAAGCGTAGAATGAATTCAATGCAGGCGCTGCTCGATGAGGTGTTGGTTCCGCAGGATCGGTTGCTTTAGTCATCTGCGCATCATCTCGGCAAGCAGTTGCCCGTTGTTTCATTGTCCCCTGCGGTGTTTGCCAGGGCCCGGAGATTCTTGAACCAACATTGAGATCCCGGGTTGCTGCCTGGAGTGCCGCTGTTGCGCGCGTCCCCGTTCCTGGAACGAGCCGGACGTGCCTGATGTGGCCGGAAAGCGACCACCTAGAACCGTTCTTGGTTCAGGATCAGGGTCCAGCGGCATTGGCGGGGGACACCCATCGCGAAACGCAGGCTCCAACCTGCGTTTCTTTTTTTAGGCGCGCCCGGCGTAATGCGGATGCCGCTCGGTAACCAACCTCACCATTGGCAAAGCGATGAGATACTGGCTGATGAAGTCTGAACCCCATGAGTTCAGTTTCGACGACCTCGTGAAGGCTCCAGGAAAACGTACCCCCTGGTTCGGCGTTCGCAATTACCAGGCGCGCAATTTCATGCGCGACCAGATGCAGCCCGGTGACCCGGTGTTCTTCTATCACTCAAGCTGCCCGGAGCCAGGCATTGCCGGCATCGCCGAAGTTGCATCACCGCCTTACCCGGACGCAACCCAGTTCGACGCCAAGAGCAAGTACTACGATCCTGCAGCCACGCCCGAGACTCCCCGCTGGTTTCATGTCGATGTGAAAATGGCAAAGAAGACCCCGTTTGTCAGCCTCGCCGAGCTGCGAGGCCATCGCGAACTGGCGGGCATGCGGCTGCTGCAGAAGGGCAATCGCCTGTCGATCACGCCCGTGGACCCGCGCGAGTGGAAATTCATCACGGGAAAATTGCTGAAACTTTGATCACGCATGCTCGGGCCTCCCCCGGATCCGTGCAGAGCAAGTGCGCCCAATGCATGGCTACCGAGCTTTCATCGAATTGAACTGACTTCCAGGCCAATTGAATGCCCGCTCCCCAGAATGACACGTTGATACGCGCGCTGCTGCGGCAACCAACACCGTACACGCCGGTTTGGCTCATGCGGCAGGCCGGGCGCTACCTGCCGGAATACCGCGCAACGCGCCAACGTGCCGGCAGTTTTCTTGCACTGGCAAAATCGCCGGCGCTCGCAACTGAAGTCACGTTGCAGCCTCTTGAGCGCTATCGCCTCGACGCCGCCATCCTTTTTTCCGACATCCTCACCGTTCCCGATGCCATGGGACTCGGACTGTACTTCGCCGACGGCGAAGGGCCTCGCTTCCACAATCCGGTTCGCGACGCCGCTGCCGTTGCAAAACTGTTTACGCCCGACCCCTCGCGCGAACTTCGCTATGTCATCGACGCCGTCTCGGAGATTCGCCGGGCGCTGAACAATCGCGTGCCCTTGATCGGGTTTTCGGGCAGTCCGTATACGCTGGCCTGCTACATGGTCGAGGGCGGGGGCAGCGACGATTTTCGCACCATCAAGACCATGCTCTACAGCGAACCCGCGCTTTTGCATCGGATACTGGAAGTCAACGTCCGTGCAGTCACTGATTACCTGAATGCCCAGATCGAAGCGGGCGCGCAGGCCGTGATGATCTTCGACACCTGGGGCGGCAACCTGTCACATGCCGCGTTTCGCGAATTTTCGCTGGCTTATACGCGCCGTGTGCTCGCCGGACTGAAACGCGAGCACGACGGCGTTCGCATCCCCAGCATTGTGTTCACCAAAGGCGGCGGCCTGTGGCTGGCGGACATCGCTGCGAGCGGCAGCGACGCGGTCGGACTGGACTGGACCATGAGCCTTGGCGACGCGCGCAAGCTGGTGAAGGATCGCGTGGCACTGCAAGGCAACATGGATCCCATGGCCCTGTTCGCCTCCACCGATGCCGTGCGCGCCGAGGTTGCGCGCGTGCTCGCCGATTTCGGGGCAGGCCCCGGCCATGTTTTCAACCTCGGGCATGGCATATCGCAATTCACGCCACCCGATACCGTGACAGCACTGGTCGATGCGGTACACACGCTCAGCCCCGCATATCATGACGGTGACAGCGTCCCGCGCTAGAAGTTTGTTGAAAAAGGTGCGCACGGTCCCCCTTGACCCCCTACTTCAGGGGCTGTTGAAAGCCGCGTCCCTCTGTCACGAACGCAAGTCGTTGTTCATTGGGTTCGTCGGGAAGCGATTATCAACAACCCGCTGAGGCAAAAACCGGCGGGCCGAATCAAGGATGAGCGCGATATCGAAGGCGTGTGCCCGATTGCGCGCACGCCACGAAGGCGTGCGGTTATGCACAGACCTCCCCGAAGCGCCACGACTGGCGCGGGTTTCCAAGGGTCTCCCTCGGGGATCTATGTAACATATTGATAGTTAAAGATTATTTTTCAGGCTGCGAAAGTGTGCAGTGGAAAAAACTCCTTTTGCGAAGCCTAGTTACCGTTTGATTACAGTGAAATACACAGATTTATCCACAGATATTGTGCACAACCAAAAAAACGATAATGCAGGCAATCGCTTACCGGATTTTGCTATCACGAACACTCAGCTCGAATAGCATGCGTTTCTCCACATGATCATCGCGAAAGTCGCGCTTGACGTACCGCTGCCGCGATTGTTCGACTATCGCGCGGAGGGTCTGGATACCAGCGCAATCGGATTGCGCGTTGTCGTGCCGTTCGGCCAGATGGGCGCACGAGCTGCAGCACGCAGTGCGGTCGGCGTCATCGTCGCGCTCGCAAGCGACTCCACCATCGCCCCTGAGAAATTGAAATCGATCGAGCGCGTCCTGCGGGATGCACCGCCCCTGCCATCTGATTGGCTCGCATTGATGGCATTTTGCGCCGGCTACTACCAGAAACCGATCGGCGAAGTGTTGTTGTCGGCGCTGCCACCGCGCCTGCGCACCGCTAACGCACTGCCCCCTGCCGAACGACAGTACCGTCTGACCCGTCCAGCAAGTGAACTTGTCGAGGCGCTGCCGTCGCGCGCGCAACGTCGCCGTGCGCTGATTGCGGCGCTCGCGGCAGGCCCCATGGACCATGTGGCCGCCACCCAACTCGATCGTGGCGGACGCGCTGCTCTCAACGCAATGCTCGCCGAAGGGAGCGTCGCCATCGAGGACGCCCTTCCCGGTCGGCCCGATTTCGTTGCCCCGCATGCGCTCATGGCCGAGCAGCAATCGGTGATCAGCGCCATTGGAAGCGAGATGCATCGCTTTGCCGTGCACCTGCTCTTTGGCATCACCGGGAGCGGGAAGACCGAGGTGTACCTCCACTTGGTCGCGAGCGCCCTCGCTTCCGGCCGCCAGGCACTGGTGCTGGTGCCGGAAATCGCGCTGACCCCTTCACTCCAGGCCGCATTCAGGGCCCGCTTTCCCGGTGCCGTGATCACCATGCAGCACAGCGGCATGCCGGCGCTCGAGCGCGTGCGAGGCTGGCTGGATGCGCAGCGCGGGCGCGCCGACATCGTACTGGGCACACGACTGGCCGCGTGGGTCCCGCTGGCACGTCCCGGCATCATCGTCGTCGACGAGGAACAGGACGCATCCTTCAAGCAACAGGACGGGCTGCGATACAACGCCCGCAACGTCGCCATCTACCGCGCGCGTGAAGCCGGCATCCCTATCGTGTTGTCGTCGGCGACGCCGTCCCTGGAGAGCTACCAGCATGCGCTGAGCGGTCGCTATCGCCTGCACCGGCTGGCGGCGCGCGCGCATGCCGAAGCGGCGCTGCCTGCCGTGCGCCTTGTCGATACGCGTCGTCACGCAGCCAAGCACGGCCTGACGGAACCGCTCGCCGACGCCATCGACAAGCGCCTGGCACGGGGCGAGCAGGTGCTGGTGTTCCTCAACCGGCGCGGCTACGCGCCAGTGTTGGCATGCAATGCCTGTGGCTGGATTTCCAATTGCCCGGACTGTGCCGCGCATCTGGTCGTGCACCTGTCCGAAGGCCGCCTACGATGCCACCATTGCGGGCATGCCGATGCCCTGCCGCGCGCATGCCCCGATTGCGGCAACCTGGATCTGCATCCGCTCGGACGCGGTACGCAGCGACTGGAAGTCAGCCTGGCCGAGCGTTTCCCCGAGGCGCGCATCCTGCGCATCGATGGCGACAGCACGCGCAATCGCGGCAGCCTGGAGTCCATGCTCGAGGAAGTACATGCCGGTCGCGCCAACCTGCTCATTGGCACCCAGATCCTGGCCAAGGGCCACCATTTCGAGAACCTGACACTGGTCGCCGTCCTCAATGCCGATGCCGGCCTGTTTGCCGCGGACTATCGGGCCAGTGAACGCCTGTTCTCGCAACTGGAGCAGGTCGCAGGTCGAGCCGGGCGCGCGCACCTGCCTGGTGAAGTATGGATACAGACCCGGTTCCCCGATCACCCGCTTTACCAGGCCCTGGCGCGCCACGACTACGCGGGGTTCGCGGCCTCCGTGCTTGAAGAGCGCGAGCAGGCGGGGTTCCCGCCGTTCGTGTTCGAGGCCGCATTGCGCGCCGAGGCCGAAACGCAAGCGCTTGCCCAGACCTTCCTGCAACAGGCCCTGCTTGTCGCACCGCCTGGGCGCGAGGGCATCACGCTGTTTCGTCCGGTCCCCATGGCCATGCCGAGGCTCGCGCGGCTCGAGCGCGTGCAACTGGTGTTGCAGGCGTCATCGAGGCCGCGCCTCCAGGCCTGGCTGCAGCAATGGTCGCAGGCCCTTTACGCATTGCGCGGCAACGTTACCAAGGGCGTGCGCTGGCACCTCGACATCGACCCGACCGAGTTCTAGCGCGGCACGCCACTGCAGGAAGCTATAATGGGCGCCCTCCCAAGCGTGGGCGCCCCATCAACTGCCGCTCGCGCGCCACTGTCCCCCGATCATGTCTTCCGAAATCAAGTCCCACCTGAGTGAACTCCTGGCGCAGGCGCTGGCCAAAGTTGCGCCCGGACAGCCCGCATCGCTGATCACGCTGGAGCGGCCGAAGCAGGCACAACACGGCGACTATTCGTGCCCGGTCGCGATGCAACTGGCGCGGCTGTTGCGCCGCAACCCGCGCGAAGTCGCGAACGAATTGCTGGCGGCAATGCCAGCCTCCGAATGGCTGGAAAAAGCCGAAATTGCCGGCGCCGGATTCATCAACCTTCGCTTGCACGCGAAAGCCAAGCAAGCCGTCGTGCACAGTGTGCTGACCGCCGGCGCCGGCTACGGCCGCAGCAAGGAAGCCAACAACCAGCCGGTCCTGGTGGAATTTGTCTCCGCCAACCCGACCGGCCCCCTGCATGTCGGACATGGCCGCCAGGCCGCATTGGGAGATGCGATCTCGTCCCTGCTGGATGCCCGGGGCTACAAGGTGTCGCGCGAGTTCTACTACAACGATGCCGGGGCGCAGATCGACAACCTGGCGCTGTCGGTGCAGGCGCGCATCCGCGGCATCGAGCCGGACGCCCCCGAATGGCCGGCCGACGGCTATCGCGGCGATTACATCCGTGACATCGCGACCGACTATGTTGCCGGCAAGTCCGTAGGTGCCGGAAGGGTCCCGCCCATCACGGCAGCAGGTAACCCTGACGACCTCGACGCGATCCGCCGCTTCGCCGTTGCCTACCTGCGCTGCGAGCAGGACGCCGACCTGGAAGCTTTCGGCGTGCATTTCGACAATTACTACCTCGAATCGTCGCTCTACACCGAAGGCCGCGTGGAACGCGCCGTCCAGTCCATGGTTGCCGCCGGCAAGAGCTACGAGCAGGATGGCGCGCTGTGGCTGAAAACCACCGATTACGGCGACGACAAGGACCGCGTGATGCGCAAGTCCGACGGCAGCTACACCTATTTCGTGCCCGATGTCGCCTACCATGTGACGAAATGGGAGCGCGGATTTCCCCGCGCCATCAACGTCCAGGGGTCGGACCACCACAGCACGATCACGCGCGTGCGCGCGGGCCTGCAGGCGGTCTCGGGCGCGGCGGGACTGAACATTGCGCCCGGCTATCCCGATTACGTGCTGCACAAGATGGTGACGGTCATGAAATCGGGCGAGGAAGTGCGGATCAGCAAGCGCGCGGGCTCCTATGTGACGCTGCGCGACCTGATTGATGACGTCGGGCGCGATGCCACGCGGTTCTTTCTGGTATCGCGCAAGGCCGACAGCGAATTCACCTTCGACGTCGACCTCGCCAAGTCGCAATCCGAAGAGAATCCCGTGTATTACGTGCAATACGCCCACGCCAGGGTCTGTTCGGTGCTGGAACAATGGCGCACCCAAAGCCCGGAGGAAGCGCGTGGACGCGAGGCCGATGCCGATTTCGCTGCCATCGACCTTTCACCGCTCAGCGGCGCGCGCGAACTGGCGTTGTTGCAGCGGCTGGGCGAATACCCAGAAGCGCTGGAGGCCGCAGCGCGCGAACTCGCGCCCCACCAGGTGGCTTTTTACCTGCGTGAACTGGCAGGTGAGTTCCACAGTTACTATAATGCGGAGCGTGTTCTCGTTCCTGAATTGCCCGTCAAGCTCGCGCGAATCGCACTGATTGTCGCGGTGCGCCGCGTGCTGGCGAATGGGCTTGCGCTCATCGGTGTTGGCGCGCCGCAAAAGATGTAGCGCCCGCTTCAACTGGAATGTGACCTGAAGGATAAAGCGCCGCCGGCCTCGACCGGATCGCAAATGACCATGGCCAAGGATTTCAAGACACGACATCCGGAAAAAAAGGGCAGCGGCCTCTTGCTGGGCCTGTTCATCGGCTTTCTGCTGGGCCTTGGAGTCGCCGCCGGCATCGCGATCTATGTCTTCAAGACACCGATGCCCTTTGCCAACAAGACTGCCGCCCCGGCCAAGGCGGGCGACAAGGGCGCGCCCGGAGGGCTGACTGAATCGGGCAAGGCCGCCAAGGGCGAAGAGGGCAAGCCGCGATTCGACTTCTACCGCATCCTTCCAGGCCAGGAAGAGCCGGTCACCGACAAGCAACTCAAGGATGCCGCCAAGCAACCCGCCGCGCCGGGCGCGGTCGAAGCCTCCAAGGACATCTATTTCATCCAGGCGGGCGCCTTCCAGAATCCTGCCGATGCGGACAACCGCAAGGCGCAACTTGCGTTACTGGGATTGGAGGCGAGCGTCGAGCCCACCACCGTTCCGGAAAAAGGGACCTGGTACCGCGTGCGCCTGGGGCCGTTCTCGCGTCTGGAAGAGATCAATCGGGTCCGCTCCCAGCTGGCGCAAAACGGCATCGACGGCTCGCTGGTCAGGGTCAAGGATCCAACGCAGAAGAATTAGGCGGGGAAAGCGGACCAACCCGCCTTCTCGCACATCAAGGAGCAGCCATGTTGAATCGCACCAACGCCTCTTTCGCCGCCCTGTTGTTCGCAACCCTGCTCGGCTTCGCCGCCGCGGGCAGCGCGGTTGCGCAAGCCCCCGTCCGCGGCACCAACTATGTCGAGCTGAGCCCGCCGCAGCCGACAGAAGCATCCGGCAAGATCGAAGTGATCGAATTTTTCTGGTACGGCTGTCCGCACTGCTATGCGCTGGAGCCCCTGATCGACCCGTGGATGAAAAAGCTGCCCAAGGACGCCGTATTCAAGCGCGTGCCGGCGATATTCAACGACCAGTGGGGGGTGGCAGCCCGCGTGTATTACGCGCTGGACGCCATTGGCGAGGAGGAGCGCGTGCGCGCGGCGCTGTTCGATGCCATCCATAAGGAAAACCTGCGCATCACCAGCGAGTCAGCCGTAGAGGAATGGCTGGGGAAAAAAGGCGTGAGCATCGAAAAATACAAGGCGGCCTACAAGTCGTTCGGCGTGGAGTCGCGGCTTCGCCGAGCGGCCCAGATGACGCAGTCCTACAAGATCGACGGCGTGCCCACCTTTGCCGTGCAGGGACGATTCGTCATCAGCGCCACGCTGAACAATGACCGCCAGCAGTTGTTGTCGGTGACCGACTACCTCATCGGCGAAGCGCGCCGCGGCACCGCCAAGAAGTAGCCAACGCCTGCGCGGCGCTGATCCTAGCCAGCGCCGTTGCAAGCGCGCTTCGTTACGGTCCCGCGGCCGGCGTGATCGTCGCGAGGGGCAAGCCCGCGTCACGCCAGGAAGCGATCCCCCCGCGGTACCAGGAAACCCGGGTATATCCGGCGGCAACCGCGCGCAACGCGGCGTTGTAGGACAGCCAGCATTGCACATTGACGCAGAAAAACACCACGGCACGCGACTTGTCCCCGCCCGTGATCTTGGACATCAGGTCGATGAATTGGGCCTGCAACGGATCGACGAAACTCGTTCCGCGCCCCGCACCCGGAATCCAGATGGCACCGGGCAAGGTGGCATGCCCTTCGCCAGACGCCACATCGACCAGCACCGGCCTGTCGTTTGGCCCACTCCCAGCGGCAGCCTCGAGCAATGAACGCAGTTCGCGCGTGGCGATGACTTTCGCCCCGGGTATGCCCGTCGGCGTGGGCGCGGTGTATGGCGCTGCCCGAATGCGTTCCTGGGGAACGACGCCCCAATCGCGATCCTCTTCGGCGAAGCTTTGCGCAAGCCCCGGGGTGGCGTGGGTCGACACCCATGCTGCCAACAGGAACGCCTTGATCAACGGGGATCGCATAGCCTAGTTTCACCAGAGATCCATGAAAAATCAATCGATAGCGACGAATTGCGGTTGATGCCGATGTACTTTGGCAAATCACGCGCGCTGGCCTATCATCAACGCTGTTTCTCACTCTCCGCTTGCGGCTCGTCCTTACCCCCCAACAACTCATGGCACCTCCGATGCCCTCCCTGTTCCTGAACCGCACGCTGCTCGCGATCCGCTGGCTGGCGATAGCGGTATTGTGCTGCGCGGCTACGCTGGCCGAGGCCCAACAATTCCAGGCTGGGCGCGAATACCTGCGCCTCGACCCGCCCCGCCCTGTCGCCACCGGCTCGCGTATCGAGGTGCTGGAATTCTTCTACTACGGCTGCCCGATCTGCTACGAATTCCAGCCGCACATGTCGCGCTGGATCTACCAGGCGCCGGACTATGTGTCGCTGCAGCGCATCCCGGTGCTGTCCTCCGAGAACTGGGAGCCCTTCGCCAAGCTGTATTACACGCTCGACATCCTGGGTGAAGTGGGACGCCTGCACTGGCCCGTCTACGACAACTTCCATTTCGACGGCGTCAAGCTGAACGAAGTGAAGGTGATGATCGACTGGGTGTCGCGCAACGGCGTGGATCGCGACAAGTTCATCAGCACGCTCGAATCGGATGAAGTGAAGTCGCGGCTCGAGCAATCGCGCGAGCTGGTCAAGACCTACGAAGTCCGCGGTGTCCCCACCCTCGTGGTCGACGGCAAGTACCTGACGTCGGCGCGCCTTGCGGGAGGCACGCGCCAGCTGGCACAGGTGCTCGACTTTCTCGTCAAGATGGCCCGAACACAGCGTCCGAACTGATTCCTGGCCGAGGCTTGCCCCGCAGGCGCGCGCATTCTTGGGCATCCGTGAAACCCCGCGCGCGGAACCCGCCGTCGCTTGCAAGCCCGACCCGCACCAAGGCATGAAGAAACCGACACCATGATCATCTTCATCACCGGCGCATCGTCGGGCCTGGGAGCAGCTCTTGCGCGCCACTATGCCGCGACCCTGGGGACCGATGCGGTGATCGGGCTGGCCGGACGCGACGCCGAGCGCCTCGAGGCGGTCGCCCGCAGCCTCTCCCCCGCCAGCGGCGCCATCTACCCGTTCGACATCCGCGATCGCAAAGCACTGGAAACAGCGGCCCATGATTTCGTGTCCCGCTTCGGAGCGCCGGATCTGGTCATCGCCAATGCCGGCATCTCGGCCGGCACGCGCGGCGACGACGGCAATGACCTTGCGATTCTCGACGACGTCCTGGCGGCCAATGTCATCGGCCTTGCTGCCACGCTGCAGGTTTTCATCCCGTCCATGCGCGCGCGCGGCGGCGTGCTGGCAGGCATCGCCAGCGTGGCAGGCATCCGCGGCATTCCCGGCTCGGGCGCCTACAGCGCCTCGAAGGCGGCCGCCATTGCGTGGCTGGAAGCGCTGCGCGTCGAGCTGCGGGGCAGCGGCCTTCGCGTGGTCACGGTCTGCCCGGGGTACATCGACACCCCCATGACCCGGCGCAACGGTTTTGCCATGCCATTCCTGCTGCGGGCCGATATCGCGGCACTGCGCGTCGCCCGCGCCATTGCGTCCGGCCGCGCACTGGTCGTGGTGCCGTGGCAAATGCTTCTCGTGTCCTGGATGCTGCGCCTGTTGCCTGCATTCGTCTTCGACCGGGCATTCCAGCGCGCACCGCGAAAGCCACGCGGGAACTCGACGCCAACTTGAACACGCATCGCTCAACGCCATAATTTATATATGTTTCGATATAACAAATTTCTATTTAAGCAAGACAGTCGGATGTCTTCGCAAAACAAAGTTATAGAATTTTGCCTTTCTAGCAGGCCGACACTGCAGTGAGCCCCATCGTCGACGCCCTCGGAACCCGTCACCAGCGCGCCGGCGCCGATGCGCGCATCGTATCGCTGGTGCCCTCGATCACTGAACTGGTGTGCGACCTCGGCCTCACGGGGCAGCTGGTCGGACGAACGGGTTTTTGCATCCATCCCCGCGAGGCCCTGCGCGCCATCCCGAAGGTGGGCGGGACCAAGGACGTGGACCTCGATCATGTGCGGCGCCTCGCGCCCACCCACGTGATCCTGAACCTGGACGAGAACCGCAAGGAGACGGCCGACGCACTGGCCGCCTTCGTGCCCCACCTGGTGGTCACGCATCCGCTCGCGCCGCAGGACAATCCGCCGCTCTATCGCCTGATTGGCGGCGTATTCGGGCGCGAGCCAGAGGCCGAGGCGCTGTGCCGCCGGTTCGATGCGGCACTCGCCGCAACCACCGCGGCACTGGCCGGCGTGGCGCGCCAACGCGTGCTCTACCTCATCTGGAAGAAGCCCTGGATGACGGTCTCGCCCGACACCTACATCGCGCGTACCTTGGCACTGGCCGGGCTGGACTGCGTTGCCGCAGGTACCGGCGAGCGCTACCCCACGGTCGAGCTCGATGCCGACCTGCTTGGACACACGCAGGTCGTCCTGCTGTCGTCAGAACCCTACAGTTTTCGCCAGCGCGACGTCGATGCAATGCGCACCCTGCCGGAGATGGCTGGAATCAAGGTGGCACTGGTGGACGGGGAGATGACCTCCTGGTACGGCAGCCGCGCCATCGAGGGCATCGCGTCGTTGCCGCGACTGCGGGCCGCCCTGGACGCATGATTGCTGCGCGAGCGCCTCTCGAGGCGCGTTATTTCTTTCTCGCAGCCCCCAGCCTCACTGTGGCGTAGCTCCCCGGCGCATCCTCGATGATCTTCAATTTGCCGTCGCCAGGCTTACGCGCCGGCACGCGCTCCTCACCATTCAGAGCGCCAATCCACGCCTGCCAGTCCGGCCACCAGGAGCCCTTGTGCCATTCCGCCTTCTCCTGCCACTCCTCCGGCGTCGGCGCCAGTTCGGGATTGGTCCAGTAGCCATACTTCTCGGCCACCGGCGGGTTCACCACCCCCGCGATGTGCCCGGATCCACCCAGCACGAAGCGCGTCTTGTCACCCTTGCCGAGCACCTTGGCGCCCTTGTAGCTGGATTTCCAGGGTGCAATGTGGTCTTCCACCGTGCTGATGAAATACGCCGGGACATCGGCGCGCGCAAGGTCGATCGGCACGCCGGCGAGCGTGATGCCGCCCGGATCCTTCAGCGCGTTCTTCATGTACATGTTGCGCAGGTAGAAGCTGTGCATGCGCGCCGGCATGCGCGTGGAGTCGGAGTTCCAGTACAAGAGGTCGAACGGGAACGGCTCCTTGCCGAGCAGGTAATTGTTGATGACGAACGACCAGATCAGGTCGTTGGCGCGCAGCATGTTGAACGTGGTGGCCATCTCCGAGCCCTCCAGGAAGCCGCGCTCGTTCATGCGTTTTTCCAGGCCCGCGATCTGCTGCTCGTCGATGAACACACCCAGCTCGCCGGGCGACGAGAAATCGAGCAGCGACACGAAGAAAGTGGCGCTGGCGATGCGCTTGTCACCCTTGGCCGCCATGTAGGCGAGCGTGGAAGCAAGCAGCGTGCCCCCCAGGCAGTAGCCGATGACGTTGACTTCCTTTTCGCCCGTGGCGCGTTCGATGGCGTCCAGCATGGCCAGCGGCCCCTCGAGCATGTAATCCTCGAAGCTCTTTTGTGCGTGCTTCTTGTCCGGGTTGACCCAGGACACCACGAACACGGTGTGGCCCTGCTCCACCGCCCAGCGGATGAAGGAGTTCTTCTCGCGCAGGTCGAGGATGTAGTACTTGTTGATCCACGGGGGCATGATCAGCAGCGGCCGCCGGAACACATCTTTCGTCATCGGCTCGTACTGGATCAGCTGCGCGAGATCATCCTGGAACACCACCTTGCCAGGGGTGGTCGCCACGTTCACGCCGAGCTTGAAGGCATTCTCGTCGGTCATGCTGATGCGCAGCTCGCCCTCGCCGCGCTCCATGTCGGCGAGCAGGTTGTTCAGGCCCTTGACCAGGTTCTGGCCGCCCGACTGCGCCGTCTCGCGCAGCACATTGGGGTTGGTCAGCGCAAAGTTGGAGGGCGACAGCGCATCGATGTACTGGCGGGTGTAGAAATCCACCTTGCGGCGCGTGTCCTCGGGCAGCCCCTCGGCGTTCGACACTGCAGCGTGGATGTGGCGCCCTGCGATCAGGTACGACTGTTTCAGGTAATCGAAGAGGAAATGGTTCTGCCTATCGTCGTCACGAAACCGGTTGTCGCCCTTGCGAGGGGCTGCCACCGGCTCGACCGGCTGCCCCAGCATGCGCATCCAGGTGTTGCCCCACAGCGCCGTGTAATCCCAGAACATCTTGGCCTGGGTTTCGGCCACGCTCCAGGGGTTCGCCGGCAGGTTCGCCCACAGGTCCATGAACGCCTTGGCGACGCCAAGCTCATCGCCGGGTGCGCCGGAGCCCCCGGTCCCGACGCCGGCGGTGTGTTTCTTCATGTATTCCTCGAGCAGCGCACCCGATCGGCGCGCGACTTCGGAAAAGACTTTCGCCATCTCGGCAGGATCCGCAGCACCCGTTGCGCTGGCCAAACCCGCAGCCTTCGTGCCCGTACCGGAGACCGTCTTGTCGCTCGCGCCCGCTTTTTCTCTCATGCTCACCCCCCTCCCTCGATCATTGCGCTCTCGGCGCATGGATCGGCTTCAAGCCCGCACCCGTCACTGCACTCGTCTGGCCACAAAGCGGATGACCCCGTCAGCAGCGTCCGCGCGCTCGACCCGCCCCGCCTCGAACAGGTAGTGCAGGTGCGCCATGGCCTCTCCCATCGCGATTCCCACGGTATGCGTATCGAGCTTACGCCTGAAAAGCACCGGCAATATGTCAGCGGCCGATTTCGGCTCTGCGCAGGCCAACACCAGCTCGCCCAAACGCTCCTGATGATGCGCCTGGAGGAAAGCCATGCGTCCGTGCAGGCCGCGAAAAGGCAGGCCGTGCGCCGGCAGAATCAGCGTATCGGCGGGAAAGCGGGCGTGCCGCGCCAGTGAATCGATGAACAGCTTGAGCGGGTTGCCGGTCGGCTCGGTGGCCTGGACACTCACATTGGTGGTGATGCGCGGCAGCACCATGTCGCCGGCAATCATCACCCCAAGCTCCGCGCAATAGAGGGTCGAATGCTCGGGCGAATGACCGTAGCCGGACACCACCTCCCAGCGCCGCCCGCCGATGCTCACCTCGTCACCGTCGAGCATGCGCCGATAGCTGGGCGGGAAACCGACCACGGTGCGGCGGTAATTGTTGCGCATCTCGAGCAAGTCGTCGGCGACGGCCTTGCCCAGGCCGTTCTGCAGGTACATCCGGTACATGTGCTCGGGCTCATGACTGGCCACCTCGCCATGCACCGAATGCGCGGCATAGAACTCGCCGTTCGACATCCACAGCTCGCAGCCAAAGCGGGCGGTCAGCCATCCGGCAAGGCTCGCGTGGTCGCTGTGGTAATGCGTGCAGATCACCCGACTGGCAGTCCTCCCGGCAAATGAGCTGGCGAAAATCTGCGTCCACAGCCCGCGCGTGGCGTCGTCGGCAAACCCCGTGTCCACGAATGCAAAGTCCTTGCCGTCGTCGAGCAGCCACAGGTTGATGTGATCCAGGATCGGGAACGGCAGCGGCATGCGCAGCCAGTGCACACCGGGCGCAACCTCCAATGTGGTGCCGGAGGCAACCGCATTGGCCCAGGGATAGACCGGCGAGGGATCGCTGGGGGGGCGCTGCAGGTGCGGATCGGACTGCAGCGGTTCGGCTTGTGGATTGGTCATCTGGCGGTGTCCCTGTGGGCGCGGGGCTGACGTCCCGCGCGTAAAAATACTCGTGCCCGCAGCGTGGCATGCCCGTCGATTTTCCCACTTTGCCCGTCCCGGCGCACCTGACTGCACGCGATGGCACTCAGATCAACCACTGGCGGCCAACGGCGAGTGACAAACCGCGGCCCATGCGCCATTATCCGCGCTGCCCCATGCACTGCCCGAGCCCTCAAACTGCGGCCCCCAACAGCGGCGCTACCAGACAAGGAAAAACATGCCCCTGCTTTCGCTCGCTCACATGTGCGTGCTGGAACTGACGCCGCCCGAGATGGTTACCGCCGCGGCCGAGGCCGGGTTTTCCGGCATCAATCTGAGGCTCAGCCCGGCCCGTGAAACCGATCCCATCTATCCGATGATCGGCGACACGCCGATGATGCGCGAGACGCTCAAGCGCCTGGATGACACCGGGATCAAGGTCCTAGACATCGAAGTGCTGTGGCTGCGCCCCGACACCAAGCCCGGCGCCTACAAGGGCGTACTGGAAGCTGCCGCCCAGCTGGGGACACGCCAGGTTCTGGCCGCAGGCCTCGACCCGGACCTCGCGCGCGCCGCCGACACCTTTGCCCAGTTCTGCCTTGAGGCCCAGCCCTTCGGCCTGAACATCAACCTCGAATACATGGTGATCTCGGAAGTCAAGTCGCTCGCGCAAGCGCGCAAACTGGTTGCCGATGCCGGCCAGCCCAACAGCGGCATCCTCATCGACGCCCTGCACATCAATCGCGCCGGGACCCTGCTCGAGGACATCGCCCGCATCGATCCCTCGCTGCTGCGCTACATGCAGTTGTGCGACGCGCCGGCCCAGGCCCCCGACAGCATGGACGGTTTGCGCTTCGAGGCGCGCCACAACCGGCTGCCGGCCGGTGAGGGCGGCCTGCCCTTGCGCGCCCTCATGGCCACGCTGCCGCAGGCCATCGACATCAGCGTCGAGACGCCGCTGGGCGGGGAGCGCGGCAAGCTGCCGGCAGCCGAGCGAGCCGAGATCCTGTTCGACACGGCGCATCGCTTCCTCGCCGGCGATTGACCAAGCGCCGCGACGCCCGTCGACATGCATCCGCGCGGTCACCCCCTGTGCCTGGAGTTCCTCACCGCCGTGGACCTGGACGCGCCCTCCTTCATTACCCTTGCCGCGAAGCACGGGTTCCAGCGCGTCAGCCTGCTGGTCAACCCCATGCCGCCCTATCAGGACTTTGACCTGCTGGGAGACACCGCGGCGCGCCGCGAAACGCGCCGGCGCTGCGACGATCTGGGCGTGACCGTCGACATGATCGAAGCCTTCAACATCCAGGCCGACACCGTGGCGGCGAGCTTCATTCCGGCCATGGAATCCGGGAAGGTGCTCGGCAACGGCATCATCAACCTCTTGCCGCGCGACGAGGACGAGGCACGCGTCGAGGACTGTTTCGCGCGCGCCTGTGAACTGGCGGACACATTCGGGTTTCGCGTCGTGACGGAAATATCCCGACGCGCCACGCTGAAGACCCCGTCGCAAGCCGTGCGGTTTTTTCAGCGCATCGGCCGGCCGGATGTGCGCATCCTGCTCGATACGCTGCATTTCTTTCGTTATGGCGGCACGCTCGAGGATGTGCGCGCGCATCGCGACTGGATCGGCCGCGTGCAGCTCTCGGACGGCCCGGCCGACATGCCGCTGGCCGACCAGCTCACCGAAGCGCGCCAGCACCGGCTCGTTCCCGGTGACGGTGGCCTGCCATTGCGCAGCCTGCTGGCCGAGCTGCCGGCCGGCATCAGCATCGGCATCGAGGTGCCGAACCGCGATTTCAGCACCGACGAGCGGGTGCGCAGGTCGCGCGAGGCCACCCTCGCGCTGCTCTCGCCCGGTACCGCTCGCTGACAGAACCCTACAACCCCTGGGGCCAACCATGAGAAAGCAGATTTGGCCGGCTCGGGATCCGTTTTTCAGCAGCCCGATAGGCAATAATACCGGCCGTCTGCGCGCCTCGACTCTCGTGGCGGGGCGCGCGACCGCCTCACCAGCCTCCAGCAAGGAATGAACATGGCTAACAACACCGCCGTCGTGCCCCAGATCGACCTGCCCGGGCTGCGCTTTGCGCTGGGCGAGGACATCGACATGCTGCGCGAGAGCGTCCGCAGCTTCGCGCAGTCGGAGATCGCGCCACGCGCATCCGACATCGACCGCAGCAACCAGTTCCCCATGGACTTGTGGAAGAAGGTCGGCGCGCTCGGCCTGCTCGGCATCACCGTGGAGGAAGAACTGGGCGGCACCGCCATGGGTTACCTTGCCCACATCGTCGCCATGGAGGAGATCAGCCGCGCCTCGGCATCGGTGGGCCTGTCCTACGGCGCGCACTCCAACCTGTGCGTCAACCAGATCCGCAGGAATGGCAACGACGCGCAGCGGCGCAAGTACCTGCCGAAGCTGATCTCGGGTGAACATGTGGGCGCGCTGGCCATGTCGGAGCCGGGCGCCGGCTCCGACGTGGTGTCGATGAAGCTGCGCGCCGAGTATCGCAACGGGCGCTTCTACCTCACCGGCACCAAGATGTGGATCACCAACGGTCCCGATGCCGATGTGCTGGTGGTGTATGCCAAAACCGACGGCGGGCCGGCGCATGCCAAGTCAGGCATGACCGCCTTCCTGATCGAAAAAGGCATGCGCGGCTTCTCCACCTCGCCCAAGCTGGACAAGCTCGGGATGCGCGGCTCCAACACCTGCGAGCTGGTGTTCCAGGACTGCGAAGTGCCGGAAGACAACGTGCTCTCCACGGTGGGCAGCGGAGTGAAGGTCCTCATGTCCGGGCTCGATTACGAACGTGCCGTGCTATCGGGCGGACCGCTCGGTGTCATGCAAGCCTGCATGGACGTCGTCATTCCCTATGTGCATGAGCGAAAGCAGTTCGGGCAATCGATCGGCGAGTTCCAGCTCATGCAGGGCAAGCTGGCCGACATGTACACCACCCTGAATGCCTGCCGCGCCTACGTGTATGCGGTGGGACAGGCCTGCGACCGCGGAGAAACGACACGCAAGGACGCCGCCGGCGCCATCCTCTATGCGGCAGAGAAAGCCACCTGGATGGCGGGCGAAGCCATCCAGTGCCTGGGCGGCAACGGCTACATCAACGACTACCCCACCGGCCGGTTGTGGCGCGACGCCAAGCTCTACGAGATCGGCGCCGGCACCTCCGAGATCCGGCGCTGGCTGATCGGTCGCGAACTGTTCGCGGAAACCGCCTGATGCACGATCTGCACCGCACCTCCTCTCCACCGACGCTCTCGATGTTGCGACGATGCCCAGCGTCCTGATCGCCGGCGCCAGCCGCGGCATCGGCCTGGAACTGGCGCGCCAGTACGCCGCCGAGGGCTGGCGTGTGATCGGCACCTGCCGCGATGCCAGGGCCGAGGCGCGCCTGCGCGCGATGGGGGTGGAGCCGCGCCAACTCGATGTCAGCAACGCGGGGCAATTCGAGGCATTGGCGGCATCGCTGGCCGCCACGGCGATCGACGTGTTCATTCATTCGGCCGGTGTGTATGGCGGCGACAACAATTCGCTCGCCGCCCCCGATGAACAGGATTTCGAGGAAGTCATGCGCGTCAACGTGCTCGCACCCATGCGCTCCATGGCCGTCATCGGCCCGTTGGTGGCACGCGCCAGCGGGCGCCTGGTGTACCTGTCGAGCAGCATGGGATCGATCACGCAGATGAGTGGCAGCCATGGGATGAGAGACACAAGCGGCTGGCTGTATCGCGCGAGCAAAGCAGCACTGAATGCCGCGCTCAAGTGCGCAAGCGGCGAGCTGGGCGCCAAGGGCGTGATCTGCCTCACAATGCATCCGGGCTGGGTGCGCACCGACATGGGCGGGCCCGGCGCACCGCTCGACGTCGTCACCAGCGCCAGCGGACTGCGCCAGGTCATCGCCCGTGCCACCCTGAAAGACAACGGCCGGTTCCTCGATTACACCGGGGCACCGATTCCCTGGTAACTCGCTTCCTCCAACGCTTCCATTCAAAGACATGACCAGAAAACTGATTTCTTCAGGTTCGAGCTTCGAGGCCGTCGCCGGATACAGTCGCGCCGTTGTCGATGGCGACTGGGTGTTCGTGTCCGGGACCACCGGATTCGACTACGCCAGGATGAGCATCGAAGAAGATGTGGTGGCACAGGCCGAGCAATGCTTTCGCAACATCGCCGCGGCGCTGACCGAGGCGGGCGGCAGCCTCGATGACGTGGTGCGGGTGCGCGCATTCCTTGCTGCCCGGGCCGATTTCGAGCGCGTGGCACCCGTGTTCGGCAAGCACCTGGGCCGCGCGCGTCCTGCCAACACCACCGTGATCGCCGAACTGATCGACCCGCGCATGAAAATAGAAATCGAAGTGACGGCGCGCCTGCGCTGATACCGAGAATCTCCCCAGAAACCCAAAGGAAACCGGGATGCCCACCCTCTCCACGACAGTTCTGCTCCACATCTTTACAGCCGTTCCCTCCATGATCCTCGGCGGGATCGTCCTCGCGCGTCCCAAGGGCACCTTCGTTCACAAGCTCATGGGACGCCTGTGGATCGCGCTCATGCTGGTGACGGCGGTGGGATCGTTCGGCATCAAGTCCAGTGGACAGTTCAGCTGGATCCATATCCTCAGCGTGTTGACCATCGTGTCGATCGTCGCAGGGATCATCGCCATCCGCAATGGCAAGCGCGAAACGCACCAGCGCTGCATGCGCGGCGCCTATGTCGGCCTGATGATTGCCTTCGTCTTTACCATGACACCGGGACGCCTGGTCGGCCAGTGGGTTCGCCAGTTGTTCACGTGAGCGCCGCACCACCTGTCTTGGTCCCCGCCCCCTTAACGAGGAGTTGACGCATGGCCGCACCCATCGAGTTCTATTTCGATTTCTCCTCGCCTTATGGATACATCGCCGCCGAAAAAATCGATGCCATTGCCGCAGGGCACGGGCGCGAGGTGTCGTGGCACCCCATCCTGCTGGGGGTCGTGTTCAAGACCACCGGCATGCAGGCCTTGCCGGGGATCCCCTTGAAGGGGCAGTATGCCTTGCAGGATATCCCCCGTAGTGCCAGGTACCACGGGCTACCCTATCGTCATCCGTCAGTATTTCCGACATCGACCACGGCCGCGGTGCGCGCCTACTACTGGCTGGAGGCGCACGACCCGAAAGCGGCGCGCGACCTCGCGCTTGCCCTGTATCGCGCCTATTTTGTCGAGGCGATCGACATCTCGTCGCCGGATGCCGTGGCCGGCGTCGCCGCGAAACAGGGATTGGCTGCGTCCGAGGTCCTGGCGGGCCTCAACGACACTGCCACCAAGGACCGGACCAAGCTCGAGGTGGAGAAGGCCATGGCCAAGGGCGTGTTCGGCTCGCCCTACATCCTCATCGACGGAGAGCCCTTCTGGGGCGCCGACCGGCTCGAGCAAGTCGAGAAGTGGCTCGCCACCGGGGGCTGGTAACTGATGACGGATTCCACTCCAGCGTTTCGCGCGCTGGCCGTTTTCTGCGGCTCGCGCGCCGGCCACCGCCCGGAGTACGCTGCGGCGGCGCGTACCCTCGGCACCTTGCTGGCGGCGCGCGGCATCGAACTCGTCTACGGCGGCGGCAGCGTGGGCATGATGGGCATCCTCGCCCGCGCTACGCTGGAGGCGGGCGGCTCGGTGACCGGTGTCATCCCCGACAGCCTGGTGCAACGCGAGGTCGGGCAGGCGGGCCTCACGCGTCTGCACGTGGTGGACTCCATGCACGAGCGCAAGGCCATGATGGCGGAACTGTCGGACGGCTTTGTCGCTCTGCCCGGTGGCTACGGCACGCTGGAGGAATACTTCGAAGTGCTGACCTGGGCGCAGCTGCGATTCCATGCCAAGCCGGTGGGGTTGCTCGATGTCGCGGGCTTTTTCCAGCCGATGATCGGGCTGTTCGATCACATGGTGACCGAGGGCTTCGTCAGCGACACGCACCGGGCGCTGGCGCTGGCGGACGCGGACCCGGTGGCACTGCTGCACAAGATGGCGCAATATCGGGCGCAGGCCGCAGGCGAATCTGCGCCCCTGAGCGCGGGCCTGCGGGACAAAACCTGACACCGGACTCTTGGGCGGGGAGCCCAATGACGGAACCATTGAGGAACGATCGATGACGGTCATCAAGACCAGTGCAAACGTCCACGGCGACGAGTTCCGCCGCAATGCCGAGGCCATGGCGGCGCTCGAGGCCGACCTGCGCGACAAGATCGCCACCATCGCAGCGGGCGGCGGCGAGACGGCGCGCGCCCGGCACCTCGCGCGCGACAAGCTCTTGCCGCGAGACCGCGTGCGCGCCCTGCTCGACCCGGGCGCGCCCTTCCTCGAATTCTCGCAATTGGCCGCCTGGGACATGTACGGCAACGACGCGCCGGGCGCCGGCATCATCACCGGCATCGGGCGCGTGTCCGGACGCGAGTGCGTGATCATCGCCAACGATGCCACGGTCAAGGGCGGCACCTACTACCCGATCACGGTGAAGAAACACCTGCGCGCGCAGGAGATTGCGCGCGAGAACCGACTGCCCTGCATCTACCTCGTGGATTCAGGCGGCGCCTTCCTGCCCGAGCAGGACAACGTGTTTCCCGACCGCGAGCATTTCGGCCGCATCTTCTACAACCAGGCCACGCTGTCATCCATGGGCATCGCACAGGTGGCCGTGGTCATGGGTTCCTGCACCGCGGGCGGCGCCTATGTGCCAGCCATGTCGGACGAGACCATCATCGTCAAGGAACAGGGCACCATCTTCCTCGGCGGCCCCCCGCTGGTGAAGGCCGCCACCGGCGAAGTGGTGACGCCGGAAGAACTCGGCGGCGCCGATGTGCACGCACGCCAGTCGGGCGTGGCCGACCACTATGCGCTGGACGATGCCCACGCGTTGGCCATCGCGCGGCGCATCGTCTCGCATCTCAACACAACGAAGGACGTGAAGCTCGACCTCGCCGCGCCGCGCGAACCGCTGCTGCCCGCCGACGAACTCGGCGGCATCATTCCCGCCGATGCAAGGAAGCCCTACGACGTGCGCGAGGTGATTGGGCGCATCGTCGATGGCAGCGAGCTCGACGAATTCAAGGCGCAGTACGGCACCACGCTCGTCACCGGCTTCGCGCGCATCTGGGGCTACCCGGTGGGCATCGTGGCCAACAACGGCATCCTGTTCTCCGAATCGGCGCTCAAGGGCGCGCACTTCATCGAGCTGTGCTGCCAGCGCAAGATCCCGCTCGTCTTCCTGCAGAACATCAGCGGCTTCATGGTGGGCAGGAAGTACGAGGCGGCCGGCATCGCCAAGGACGGCGCCAAGCTGGTGACTGCGGTGTCCTGCGCGCAGGTGCCGAAATTCACCGTGGTCATCGGCGGGTCCTTCGGCGCCGGCAACTACGGCATGTGCGGCCACGCCTTCTCGCCGCGCTTCCTGTGGATGTGGCCCAACGCGCGCATCTCGGTCATGGGCGGCACGCAGGCCGCGGCGGTGCTGGCGACGGTCAAGCGCGACGGCATGGAGGCACGCGGCGAACAATGGCCGGCGGAGGCCGAGGCCAAATTCAAGCAGCCCATCCTCGACCAGTATGAGCGCCAGGGGCACCCGTACTTTGCCAGCGCGCGCTTGTGGGACGACGGCATCATCGCCCCTGCCGACACGCGCCGCGTGCTGGCGCTTGCCCTCTCCGCATCGCTCAACGCGCCCATCCCGGACACCCGCTTCGGCGTGTTCAGGATGTAATCAATTCTGACATACAGTCCCCGTCTTACGGAGATGAATCAATAAAATGTTCTCAAGTATCCTGATCGCAAACCGGGGTGAAATCGCCTGCCGCGTGATGCGCACCGCGCGCCGCATGGGTATCCGCTGCATCGCCGTGTACTCGGATGCGGACGCGCGCGCGCTGCACGTGAGCATGGCCGAGGAGGCGCTGCGCATCGGCCCCGCGGCGGCCAGGGAGAGCTACCTGTCGATCGACGCCATCATCGACGCGGCCAAGCGATCCGGCGCCCAGGCCATCCACCCGGGCTACGGTTTCCTGTCCGAGAACGCCGCCTTCGCCGATGCCTGCGCAGCCGCCGGGCTGGTCTTCGTCGGGCCGCCCGCTTCCGCCATCCGCGCCATGGGCGACAAGGCCGCCTCGAAGGCGCTGATGGACCGTGCCGGCGTGCCGCTGGTGCCCGGCTATCACGGTGACGACCAGGACGCCGCGACACTGCAAAAGGAATCCGATCGCATCGGCTACCCGGTGCTCATCAAGGCATCGGCCGGCGGCGGCGGCAAGGGCATGCGCATCGTGGCACGCGCGGAGGAGTTCGCCGCGGCGCTGGCAGGCTGCCAGCGCGAAGCCGCCTCCGCATTTGGCAACCCCCGCGTGCTGCTGGAGAAATACCTCGAGCGCCCGCGCCACATCGAGATGCAGGTCTTCGCCGACACGCAGGGCAACTGCGTGCACCTGTTCGAGCGCGACTGTTCCGTGCAGCGCCGCCACCAGAAGGTGCTGGAAGAAGCACCGGCACCCGGCATGCGCAATGCCCGGCGCACGCCCATGGCCGATGCAGCGATTGCCGCCGCGCGCGCCATCGGCTACGTCGGCGCCGGCACCGTGGAGTTCATCGTGGATGTCGCGGGCAAGTTTCACTTCATGGAGATGAACACGCGCTTGCAGGTCGAGCACCCGGTCACGGAGATGATCACCGGGGTTGACCTTGTCGAGTGGCAGCTGCGCGTCGCCGCGGGCGAACCCATGCCGCTGCCGCAGGGCCGCATCAACGCCCACGGGCATGCCATCGAAGCGCGCATCTACGCCGAGGACCCGGACCGCGGCTTCCTGCCGGCCACCGGGCGCATCACCGCGCTGGTCACGCCTGCCGCAAGCAACCACGTGCGCATCGACACCGGGGTGCGTTCAGGCGACGAGATCTCGCCCTGGTACGACCCCATGATCGCCAAGCTCGTGGTGTGGGACGCCGACCGGCCGGCAGCCCTCGCGCGCCTGCGCACGGCGCTGTCCGAATTCCACGTCGCGGGCCCCGCCACCAACATCGACTTCCTCGCGCGCGTTGCCAGCTCGGCGGCGTTTTCCAAAGCCGACCTCGACACCGGCCTGATCGAGCGCAATCGCGAGGAACTGTTCCCCGAACAGGAAGCGCTGCCGCTGCATGCGCTGGCCCTGGCCACGCTGGCCCAATCCTGCGCGGTCGAGCGCGCCACGCTCGACCGCGCTCAGGGATCCGCCGACCCGCATTCGCCGTGGAGCCTGTCGGACGGCTGGCGCACCGATGGCAATGACGGCGACCGGCATGTGTCCTACGAATTGTCCGCCGGGGAGCAAAGCGTCACCGTCGACGTCTTCCACGGCAACGCCGGTTACGTCCTGGAGATCGGCGGCACCAGCCACCGCCTGTCCGGCCACTCCGATGCCGACGGCTGGACCGAGGCCCAGGTCGACGGCGAGCATTTCTCCGGACGCGTGGTGCTGGGCCGCGGCCACGAGAGCGGCAGCGTCGATGTGTTCCACAATGCGCGACGCATCCGCATGCAATTGCAGGATCCCATGCACCGCGACATGGCGGACGAGGCGGCAGGAGGCTCGCTGAGTGCCCCCATGCCCGGCCGCGTCACCGCGGTGCTGGTCGCCCAAGGGGCGGCCGTCACCAAGGGCACGCCGCTGCTGGTCATGGAAGCCATGAAGATGGAGCACACCATCAGCGCGCACGCCGATGGCCGCGTCGCCGAAATCCATTTCAAGGTGGGGGACCAGGTCAGCGAAGGCGTGGCACTCATCAGCCTCGACATCGCCGAGCCGGCCGTGCCAAAAACCTAGCAGGCTGTTGAAAAACGCTTCCCGAATGCGAAACTCACCAATTCACATGCTTCGCTTCAGAGGGAAGGGTTTTTCAACAGCCCCCGAAGTAGGGGGTCAAGGGGGACCGTGTCCCCCTTTTTCAACACCCTAGCTAGCGCGCGTGGCTAACCGCCTGTCTTCTCCGCCAGTAGCGCCTTGCCCGCGAGGTGGTGGGCCGCCAGATAGCCGAAGGTGAACGCCGGACCTAGGGTGATGCCGGGACCCGGGTAATAACCACCGAACACGCTGGCGCTGTCGTTGCCGGCCGCGTAGAGGCCGGGGATGGGCTTGCCGCTGCCGTCGAGCACGCGCGCGTTGCGGTCGGTGGAGATGCCCACATAGGTGCCGATGGTGCCCATGCGAATCCGCACGGCATAGAAGGGGCCTTCCTCGAGCGGGGCGACGCAGGGGTTCGGCTTGTGTTCCACATCGCCTAAGAACCGGTTGTAGGCCGTGCTGCCGCGGCCGAACTCGGGGTCTTGCCCGTTGCGGGCGCCTTCGTTGTACTTGGCGACTGTGTTCTCCAGGGCGTCGGGCGGCACGCCGATGGCGCCGGCGAGTTCGCGCAGCGTACTGCCGCGCTTCAGGTAGCCGCTGCGCAATTGCGAGCCGTACGGGATCGGGAAGGGCTTGACGAACCCGAGGCCGTATTTGCGCATGGCGCGGTGATCGCACACCATGTACACGCCGGGGTCCGAGCCTTCGTTCAGCGCCGTCATGGCGATGACGAAGTCGTGATACGAGTTTGACTCGTTGCAAAAGCGCACGCCGTGGCGGGTCACGGCGATGAAGCCGGGCTTGTAGCGGTCCACAAGGTGCGGGAAGGTGCCCTTGCGGCCGCCTTCGAGGATGGGCTCGGAGACCGGCATCAACGCGCCCGGCTGATAGACGTGGGAGTTGATCGCCCCACCCGCCGAGGTGGCAAGGTTCAACCCGTCGCCCGTGTTGCCTTCGGCCGCGGGTGAGCGCGTCTGCGTGCCGTCGGGGTCGCGCGGGAAGAATTGCGAGCGCAGCTTCGGGTCGTGCGGAAAGCCGCCCGCCGCAAGCACCACGCCTTTCTTGGCCATGATCCTCTCTCGTCCCTTCGGCCCGTCAATGACCACGCCGCGCACCGCGCCGTCCTCTATGACGAGTTCCTTCGCCGGCGATGACAGGCGAATCTCGATGCCGAGCTCGAACGAGGTCTTCGCCAGCCGCGCGATCAGCGCGTTGCCGCCCTTCAACTGCACGGTGCGCCCGTAGCGCAGGACCTGCCACACGGCGCGCAGGAACATTCGCGTCACGTACATGAAGGACGTGAGCGACCGGGTGAAGTTGTAGAAGTGCTTCAGCTCCTCCTGGCTGCCGCTGAACATCATGCCGGCGAAAGTGATCTCGCGAAGCGGCGGGCGCAGGTTGCGAAGGTGCTTGCCGAGGTTGCGGCCATCGTAGGGGTGGCACACCAGCGGCCGCCCGCCCTGCCCGGCGCCGTCGAAGTCGGAGTGATAGTCCGGCAGCCCGTACGGAAAGAACTTCACCTCGGTTTCGTCTTCCAGGAACTTCGCCATCTTCGGGCCGATCTTCAGGTAGGCCTCGATGCGGTCGGCATCCAGGTAATCGCCCACCTCCTCGCGAAGGTAGAGGCTCGCCGCCTCGACCGAATCCTTGTACCCCGCACCCGGTTCATGGTGATTGGCCGGAATCCACAGCGCGCCGCCCGAGCGGGCCGTCGTGCCGCCGAAGACCGCATCCTTCTCGACGATGCACACGCGCAGGCCGAGCTTGGCGGCCGTCACCGCCGCACCGAACCCGCCGCCGCCGGAACCGACGACGACGACGTCGTATGTACTTTGTTGTTCCATTGCCCCGCCCCCCCATTTATTTGGCGTTGACCTTGCCTACAGTTCCAAGGTTAAACCACAACAATCCGGATCGCTTTTGAGAGTCAGTGTGGCTAAAGGGGCTGGCTAAAGCTAAAGGGGCCAAGCCCCTTTTTCCCGCCGCGGGGTCGCAGGAAGACCTTACGTGCGCCGACAGGCGTACGGCCAGACGATCTTCTGTTTTGCGGGCAACGTTTCGCCGTCTTCAAACATGACGGCGACAGGCACCTGCTTTTCGGCATCAGGCAGGGATTTCATGGCGGCAGAATCCAACGGAAGCTTCATGCGATAAAGCGCGATGGGGTCCATCCAATGACCGTCAGCCGGAACGATGGCCTCGAAGGGCACGCGAATTTCGGCGTACTGCCCGCCGGTGCTGTAATACACCCCGAAATGCACTGCAGGCCGGGCGCCTTTCTTGCCCTGCGCCTGCGCGGCACTCGTTCCGGTCCCGGAATTTCCCGTAAGACCGATTTTGTCGCCCATGCGCACGCGCTGGCCCAATTCCAGCTTCGGCATCTCCGACAAGTGGGTGTACTGGGTATAGACCCACATCGGCAGTCCGGTGTCTTCCGGTGAATGACGGATTACGATTTCAATTCCGCGAATGGAATTCTCGGCACCGTACATGGCCACAATCGAGCCGGCTGCCGCCGCGATGATCGGGGTGCCAAACGGTGCCGGGATATCGATGCCCCCGTGGTGGGTCTCCCCGACGCGGGGCCCCCTACCCGACAAATCCTTGGCAAACCCCTCATCGACTTTGTCGAAACATTTCGCATTTTCCGGCAATCGCGGGCTCAGCCCCGTCTCGAAGAACCCCCGATCAGCGGAGAACTTCTTGTCGCATTTCGGAAACCGCAAGATGCCACATCGGGTCGCCTGATCGAGAGCCGTCGGCGATATTCGGCCGGTGTCTGATTCGACCCGTTGCTCCGGTGCACTTTGAGCAAAAGCCGGCATCGCGAAGATCATTGCGAAAAAAACGAGCGTGAACGTCCAAAGTCGATTCATTATTTTTCCTAAATTCAAGGCCAACGTGGACGTTGAATGAACGAGCGCCGCAGGCGCAAGGTCCACTCGAATATGAATAAAAACGGTGATTAAAAATGGGGCCAGACCCCACCCCACATCCCACGCTTGATTTGCTACCGGCCGCCTTGGTCGGCAAATGCGACTTAATAGGATGAGGCTTTGCGGAAAATGGGCCAGCTTGCCTCTCGGCGGGGCTAGCTATGCAAACAAGCGAAATGTAACACTGACCCTATTTGCTTTACTGCCCCCCCCTTTTTATTGACATGCCCCGCCCGCATCCGACCCCACCGCCCTGCTTGACCAGCGGCCAATCCCGATTTATATTTAACCAATCGGTTAATTACAGATTCCTCAGATCCGGATGCAAGATCAACTCAACCTCGTCTTTGCCGCCCTCGCCGACCCCACCCGGCGGGCGATGCTGGCGCGCCTCTCGGAGGGCGAGGCCAACGTATCGGATCTTGCGCAGCCGTTCCTGAAGACCATGAGCCTGCCCGCGGTAACCAAGCACCTGAAGGTGCTGGAGAACGCCGGCCTCGTCAGCAAGGGCCGCAACGCCCAGTGGCGGCCCTGCACGCTGAATGTCGAACCGCTGCGCGATGCCGTCGACTGGATGGAGCAGTACCGCATCGCCTGGGAAGACAAACTCGATCGCCTGGACGCCTACCTGAAATCGAAGACGCAAGGAACCCACCATGGCCGAAAAAAGCAAAACTAACGTCATCTCCCTCACCCGTGTGTACGACGCCCCGTTGCAGGCGGTGTGGGATGCCTGGACGATCCCGGAAGAAGTGGCGCAGTGGTGGGGCCCGCGCGGGTTCACCCTGACCACCCACAGCCGCGACCTGCGCACGGGCGGCCACTGGCACTACACCATGCACGGCCCCGACGGCACCGACTATGAAAACACCACGAAGTACCTCGAGGTGGTGCCGATGCAACGCATGGTGTACGACCACGGCGGCCACGCGGACCGCCCACCCCTTTTCAGAGTGAATGCCCTTTTCACCGAACGCGACGGGCGAACGCAGCTCGACATGAGCATGTCGTTCGCGACGCCTGAAATCGCCGAGGAGATGAGCAGCTTCATCAAGAAAGCCGGCGGCGAATCGACGTGGGACCGGCTCGCCGAATACCTCGGCAAGCACCACGCGGGCAAGGAGCAGTTCTTCATCGCGCGCAGCTTCGACGTGGGCATCGAGCGCATGTACGACATGTGGACCGACCCCGAGCACATGGCCCAATGGCTGCCGCCCACCGGCGCCACCATGAGTTTCATGCGGGCCGAGCCGCGGGTCGGCGCCACGTCGTTCTATGCGATGAAATTCGGAGACGGCCCCGCCATCTACGGCCTGATCCGTTACCTCGAACTCAACAAGCCCACCCGCCTCGTCTATACGCAACAGTTCTGCGACGAAAGCGAGAAGCCCACCCGCCCGCCCTTCTTCCAGGATTGGCCCTTGTGCATGTTATCGACGGTGGAACTCGCGGCCGAAGGCCCGGACCGCACGCGTGTGACCGTGCGCTGGGAACCGCAGGAAGCCAACACCGCGGACCTTGCCGAATTCATCACGCAGCGTTCCGGCATGACGATGGGCTGGACTGGCAGCTTTGACAAGCTGGAGGCTGTGCTGGGGGGTTGAGCCCGACCGGGAATGATTTCAGTCAGTTGGGCACGTATCCCGCGACTTACCCCTACTTGACCATGAATGGCGGAGTCCGACATGCTCGTCTCCTTGGGTCTCTAGGAAGAATTCCTGTTCAGCAGCGTGAAGGATAGCCCGGCAGCCGCCGCCCCGAGCAGCGCACCCAGCACAAGACACGCGAGCGACGCCCAGGCCGGCCAGTTGTACAAGGGCACGACCCCGAACCCGAAGGCGAGCGCCAGCGACAGGATCGCCGCCCCCACGCCGCAGGCCGCGCCCAGGATGGCGAGTGTCGCCACGCGCAGGGCTGGGCCCGACTTGAGAAAGAACTTCGCCACGAACCAGGACGCGAGCATCGCAACGCCAAGGGCAAGGCCGGCCAGCAGGGTGAAAGTCACCGAGTTCATGCGGCGGGCGTCAGTTCATGGCGCGTCAATGGTCGGCCGGGACTAGGACAGGTAATCCGCAAGGATCGCCTCCCCGCGCCGCACCTGCCCGATGACCTTCTGGCTGATCTTGCGATTGTCCTTGCGGATGAGTTCCGTCAGGCGCCCGATGCGCTTCGCCTCCGAGCGGCTGTCGTGCTTCGCGCTCCACAACACCATCTCGAACAGCAGCGGAACGAGGTCAAGGCCCTGCCCGGTGAGCGAATAGACGTCCTTGCGGCCGTCGGCTTCATCGCCCTTTCCCTCGAGGATGCCCTCATCGACAAGGTGCGCGAGGCGCGTGGCGAGGATGTTGGTCGCGAACCCCTCCTCCGACTTGAGGAACTCCCCGTACGTGTGCTTCCCGCGAAAGACGATGTCCCGCAGGATCAGCAACGCCCAGCGATCGCCGAAGGCCTCCAGCCCGTAGTTGATGGGGCAATGCGACCGCAACCCACCCCTGGTTTTCTTCATGCGCGTGATCCCTTCATGTGCCACCCGTCATTTTGACCTGCCGCCCCGCCGCCCGCCTTCGCGCCCATCCTGGCGCCCCGAATCCGGCCACGATAGTTTACTTGCAGCCTGCGCGAGTACGTGGAAACCGGCACGGGCCGCCCCGCGCCGAACGACCTGAAGACCGACAACTGGAACTAGCGTTGCCGGCGTTCGCGGACGCCGCCCTGCTCTTGCCTGCGAAGTGCCTGGCGCGCGTGGGTGCGGCACCGCACGGAATCGGCACGGGCAGCCATCGGACAATGAGGCACACGGGGCCCTGCCCTGCGCAACCCCACAATGGCCAACCGAAAGGGCCTGAATGTGTCCACGATTCCTCGAGCAATTCGTCGAAGCCTGTGGTTGGCGGCCATTGCGGCAATGGGATGCATTCCTTACGGAGCAGCAATGGCCATAGAAGAACCCGCATTCGAGAAGCTGGAGACAGTCGATAACATCGAGATCCGGCAGTATCGACCGACCATCGTGGCGGAGACCTTTGTCCCGGGCAGCATGGACTCGGCCTCGAGCGACGGATTCCGGCTGATTGCCGACTACATCTTCGGCAACAACCTCTCGGTGAACAAGGCCGCGGGCAAACCCTCCGAGAAAATCGCCATGACGGCGCCGGTGCTGGTCGAGCCTGCCGCCCGCCCCGAAAAGATCGCCATGACCGCCCCCGTGAGCGTCGAACCCCTGGGCGATGCCGCCAACGGGCTGATGCACAGCAAGCGCTGGCGCATTCAATTCTCGATGCCCCGCGAATATTCCATGGCAACGCTGCCCAAGCCGCGCAATCCCGCCGTCTCGCTGAGGGAGGTGCCGGGCAAACGCTACGTGGTGCTGGTGTTCTCCGGGTTCGCGGGCGAAGAAAAGGTGCAGAAGAAAACCGACGAACTCCTCGCCTGGCTCAAGGCCAATGGCAGGACCGCCATCGCCACACCCCAACTGGCGCGCTACAACCCGCCCTGGTCACTGCCCTTCCTGCGGCGAAACGAAATCCTTGTGGAGATTGCGGCGCCTTGACGCCGGGCCGCGGGGAATGCGCGCCTCACAACCCTCGCTTCACTACCCGCGCTTCACATCCCGCATTTCATAGCGCCCGCTTCACAATCCCCGCTTCACAATCCAAGCTCTTCGTCCGTCGCGCTATGCCCGTACTTGTTCCGCGGCGGCCAGGGCCGCGAGCGCCAGTCCGGCTCGAACGTAAAGGACGACTTGCTGCGCCCGGGCAGCAGCGCGCCGTTGCCGGCACCCCTGGCGTAGTCGTAGTAGAGCTTGACGATCTCCTCGCGCGTGACCTGCTGCGCGGCCGGATGCGCAAGGCACGCATCGCGCCACCTGCGTACACGCGCGTAGGCCTCCTCCATCGGCAGCTCGAAATCCTCGTAGTACTCGAGGAACCAGAAGCGCATGAAGAACGGGGTGAACACGGTCTCGGCCCAGCCGAACTCCTCGAAAAGGAAAGTGCCGGACGGGGAATGCTCCATGAGGAAGTCGTTCAGCTTCGCGTACTGCTTCAGCATGCCTTCGCGCAGCGCGTCGCGCCGGCCGGCGTCCTGATTCATCACGAACACGTAGCCCTGCGTGCAGAACTCGCCCTCCAGCTTCGAGAGCATGTTCTCCACCGCGCGCCGGTACGGATCGCGCTGCGCAACGGGCCGCTCGGGGTAGAGGTCCTCGAGGTACTGCATGATCACGAGACTCTCCTTCAGGATGCGCCCGTCGGCGGTCTCGAGGATGGGCAGCGCCGTGGTGCCGCGGGTCTTCTGCAGCAGCCAGTCGGGGCGCGGCCGGGTGATGTCCACCACGCCGAAGGCCACGTCGTCGCGGCGCCCTTTCAGCGCCAGCAGGATCTCCAGCCGCTGGCAGAAGGGGCAGACGGGGATGTGGTGCACGGTCATTCGGCCGGGGGCGGTCATGGGTGTGGCAAGTCCTGAGGATTGCGGCATCGTGAGATTGCGAGCCTGGATGCTACCCCACCGGATCGGACGTCCGAGCATAACGAGCGGGGATGAATCAGGCCGGGCGCTTCCACATCGGCGGCACGATCTTTACGCCTCCCCAGCAGGGACAGACCACGCTTTCGAGATCTCCAAAGTCTGGCGGGCCCGTCGCTCAGGGGGTGAAGCGCCGCCCGCGCAGCTCGAAGCGCACCGACAGGCGATCCTGCACCTGGATGATGCCGCCCAGTAGCGCGAACGGCATGATGCCGAAATCGCTTTGCAGCACGCTGAATGCGCCGCGCGCGACGATGGCATCCCGCTCGACCTCCAGCTGCACGGGAAGCTGCTGCTTGCGCGTGACCCCGTGCAGGGTGATGGCGATCTCCATGTCATCCCCCGCGCGTGCGGCAGCGTCCACAGCCTGCCGCACCTGCACCACGAGGCGCGGATAGCGCTCCGCCTGCAATACACGCTCGAGCATGTTGATGCGCGTGCCTTCGATGTCGGCTGTCGAGGGCTGGGTGTCGAATCCGGCCGCCTTGCGCAACTCGGCATCGTCGACAATCAGGCGATCGAGCGGCACGGTGAGATCGGCGCGGCGCTGTCCGAGCGTGACATAGCCTTGCACGCCGCGGCTGGACACGACATGGTCGTGTCCCAGTCGCGCCAGCGGGCCGCCGCGGCGCACTTCAATCGCCACCAGCGAGCGCTCGGGCTCGATGCGATAGACGGCTTCGCCACGCGCAGCCGCCTGCCGGTAGTCGACATCCGGGAATCCGGGCGGCGCCTCCTGCGCCACCGGCGCCCCCGCAGGCCGCGGGCCCTGCGGTGCGCAGGATGCCAACAGCAGGACCGAACCCAAGGCCAGCGCCAGGCCGAAAGGACGGCGGCGATTGCTGCCGCGCCCCACGCCGGGACGCTCAGCCATCGCTGCGCAGTCGCACGCGGAACTTCACGCGCACCTCCGCGCCGATCACATTGGTTGCTGCCCACTCCCCGCTGCCAATGCCGAATGCACTGCGGCGCAGGGCGAATTCGCCCTCCATGCCGGCAAATGTGCCCCTGGCCCCGGCCGGTGCCGGCACAGCGCTCCAAGTAAAGGGCACCTCCACCGCCTGCTGCACGCCCTTGAGGGTGAGTGCTCCGCGCGCGACATAGCGGTTGGCCTCGATACGACGAATGTCGGTGGCGCGGAATTCCGCCTGCGGGAAGCGCCCGAAGTCGAACCACTCCGCGCCGCGAATGGCGTTGTTGATATCCGTGCTGTTCATGTCGGCGCTGCTGATCTTGATATTGACTTCGAGACGGCTGTCGGCGGGCTTGTCGGGATCGAACCGCAGGCGCGTGTCGAATTCGCGGAACACCCCCGGTGCAGACGTCTTCTCGAACAAGGCGGTGAACTCAAGGCGGCTGCCCGCGGCCTCCATGCGCCAGTCGGCGGCCCGCGCCGGCGCTGCTGCCGCTGCCAACAACAAGGCGAGACAGTGAACCGCAGTGAGCGCTCGGCGAATCATGTTCGCGGTGGCCCGAACAGCATGCGAGACAGCACCTCGTCGCGCTTGACGAAGTGGTGGCGGAGAGCCGCGCCCGCATGCACCACCACGAGCAACGAGAGCAGAGAGAACAACACGAAATGGGCATTCTCGGCGGTGCCGGCAAGCGCGGGACTGGGCGCGACGATCGCCGGTAGCGGCAACAGCCAGAAAATGCTGAACGGCACGTTGGCGGCCGAATTGATGACCCAGCCATTGACGGGCAACAGGATCAGTAACACGTAGAAGAGCCCGTGGCTTGCTCGCGCACCCAGGCGCTCGATGCCGGACATGCCCGCGGACAATGCAGGCGTCGGGTTCACCATGCGCCAGATGAGCCGTAGCAGCACGAGCAGCAGGATGACAAAGCCCAGCGACTTGTGCCACACGAAGAGATCCAGCTTCATCGGCGAGAGTCGCCAGGCCGATGCCGCAAGGCCCAACGCCACCTGAACGAGCACCAGCGCAGCCACAGCCCAGTGGAAGAACCGCGCCAGGCTGCCCCACGACTCCCTGGAGTTGCGCAGCATCGGGGGCATCAGCCCGGGGTTGGGCCGACCTTCAGCGCGCGCCAGCGCGAATTGCTATCGCCGCGGATCTGTTGCCCGGCGATGCGGCCATTGGTGACATGGCCCTGGAACAGCAGCGTCTCATTGCCCGTGTCGACGCGAAAGGACAGGTAATTCGATTTCAGGAACGGCCGCTCGATGGGCAGCACCTTGTCGCGCAGCTTCAAGGTTCCGTCGAAACGCTGGTTGTGCTGCGACAGGGCGAATTCCACTTCCGTACTGCCGCGCGCGGTGCGCACCTGCGAACGCCAGCGTCCTTCCACGCGCGCCGGCACCACCCACGCGTAGATGGTGCTCTCCTTGACCGCGCCCACCGGCTTCTCGGGCACCGGGATGGTTTCCTGCGCATCGGCTTCCCAGTCGCCGATGCCATAGTCGTGCGACACGATGCGCGTGCCCGGCCGCAGTGCCAGCAGGCGCGATTTCAGCGCCGCGTTGTATTCCGGCAGAAGGTAAATCGTCACCACGGAGGCCTGGCCGAGGTCGGTCTTGAAAATGTCCTGCTGGTAAAAGGCCGTGCTGCCCGACACGCCTTCGCGCGCCGCATTGTCCGTTGCAAGCTTCACCAACCGCGGGTCGTAATCGACGCCGAAGCCGCGCGCATGCAATTCCTTTGCGGCAGTGATGATGATGCGCCCGTCACCGGAGCCCAGGTCGATCAGGAAATCCTTGGACTGCACGCCGGCCATGCGCAGCATGGTATCGACCACGATGCGCGGGGAAGGGACATAGGGCGTTTCTTCGGTGATCCGGGGCTCGGCTTCGGCTGCGCATGCCGGCGTTGCAAGCAACGCGCCCAGTGCCATCAGACAGGCTGCAAAAAGTCGGTTCAACGATGCGTCCTCATCGAGTGGGGGAAAGCGGCCTAGTAGCCCGCCTTGGCATACGGCGTATCGGCATCGCGCCGGTACACCAGCAAGCGGCGGCGATACGACAGCACCAGTTCGCGATCCTGATTGTACGCCCGGGTATCCACGGTCAGGATGCCCTCGTTGGGACGCGATTTGGATTCGCGCTTGTCGATGATGGTGGATTCCGCCTCCAGCGTATCGCCTTCGAACACCGGCACCGGCAGCTGGATGTCGGTCCAGCCCAGGTTGGCGACCACGCGCCCGAAGGTGCGCGTGCTGAGCGCCGTCACCGCGCCGATCACCCACGGCTCGCCGATGCGATAACGCCCGCCCTGGTGCGCGTCGATCCACGACGCATCGTGGAACTGCGGCGTCCAGTCGAAGGATCGGCGGGAGCGCTCGATGGCCTCGCTGCGGGTGAAGGTGCGACGCGGAAAGTGAATGAAGGTTTCATCGGCCTGGGCGTCCTCGAAGAACAGGCCGTACTGCTCGAGCAGGGCGCCATCCGGCTGCTCGCGGTAGGAAGAAAAACGCGGCTCGGCCACCGGCTCGGCCGATGTCGACACGCCGGGAAACCGCCCGCGCCGGTAGATCTCGATGTCGTAGGTAAGGCTGGCCACCCGCGTGCCGTCGGCACGCGTCATGCCGGTCTTCACCTTGAGCGTGCCGCCGTCGGGGTGTTCGCCCGGCTCCACGGCGAGGATCTCGGAATCCGCATACAGCGTGTCGCCGCCGAACACCGGCGCGGTCATGGCGATTTCGTGGAACACCGGGATGCAGCGCTTGCGCCCGAAGGTCACGGCGGCCATGCCGATGGCACGCTGCAGCGTGATGGTGCTCACCATCAGCGGCTTGCCCCATGCCGTCTTGCCGGCGTAGTTGGCGTCGTAGTGCAGCATCGCCGAATTCATGGTGTCCAGCGACTCGTCGAGGTTGTCCTGCTGCGTCAGCGTCACGCCCGGCCGGTGCATGAAGCGCTGCCCGGCCTTGAAGTCCTCGAAATCCGCGCCGTAGCGCTCCTGGTAGCGCGCGGCGCCCACGCGATCGAAGTTGTAAAAGCTCATGCCTTCCCCCTGGTTTGTCCCGCTTTCTCACCGACGGGCGCCACGCCCGCCCTGCGGCTGCGAAAATCGTAGATTGCCCGTCCCTTCGGGAACAGGCTGCGCGAATATAGCAACAGTCGCGATCCCGCGACGTAATACCAGCGCGATGTCACCAGCGCCGCATCGTTCGCCCTGGCACGCAGCAGCCGCGCCTGCCCCGATTTCAGGTTCACGGCATCGAAAGTCTGGCGGAACTCGGCGACCTCGTCGCCGGCGGCGGTTGCGATGTGCGATGCCAGAGAGCCGCTGCGGCCGTTCATTTTCAGCGCGGCCCGGGCATGGCCCTCGGGCACATGATGGTAGGAAAGGCACACCGGTTCCCCGCTCGCGTGCACGCGCAACGCTTCCATCCTCAGCAGCCGCTCGCCGGCGGCGCAGCCGATCTCTTGCGCGAGGTCTTTGTTGGCCACGATCATCCGTTGCCGCAGCGGGCGGAAGCTAAGGTGCATCATGCCCTGGAGAAACTCCTCCACCGAACTGGCCGTGTGCACGAAGGGATCGACCGCCTGTGCGGACTCGACGCGCGTGCCGATGCCGGCGCGGCGCGACACCAGGCCGCGCGCCTGCAACTCCCGCATGGCCGCCCGCACCGTGATGCGCGACATGCCGCTGTCGCGGCACAGGTCCATCTCCGTGGGCAGAAGCGACCCGACCGGATAACGCCCGGCCTCAATCGCGACGATCAATTCGCGCGCGAGGGCCGCGTACTGCGGGCCGCCGGCCCGGCGCGGCATCAGGCGACTACCTTCACACAACACCCTTGGCGCGAAGTGCCGCGAGCGCGCCGCCCGTGATGCCGATTTCGGCAAGGAGTTCCTCGGTATGCGCGCCCAGGGCCGGAGCCGGCTCCACTGTGGTCGGCGGCTCGCCGGTGCGAATGGGGTTGCGAAGCATGCGCAGCGGATCGCCGCCGGGCACGGGGATGCTCTCGATGCGATCGCCTTCGTTGGCCCAGGGATTGTCGAGCGCCTGCTTCACATCCAGAATGGGCGCCGCCGGCACGCTGCCGGCGAAATCCACCAGCCACTCGGCCGTGGTCTTCGCCGACAGGGCCTCGTCGAGCAGTTGCGTGACGAGGTCGCGATTAGCCAGTCGCTCCTTGAAGGTGAGGAAGCGCGGGTCTTTCGCCAGTTCGGCGTGCCCGACCTTGCCGCACAGGATGCCCCAGAACTTTTCCTTGTTGCACATCAGGTAGATCCAGCCATCCTTCGTTCGGTAGGTTTGGCAGGGCGTGAGCGAAGGATGGGCCGAGCGCGTGATGCGCGTGGTCACCGCGCCGGCGTTGAGGTACCAATTGCCGATGTAATTCAGGTTGTAGAGCGCGAGATCGAACAGGCTGACGTCCACATCGCGGCCGCGGCCGGTCCGCTCGGCCTCGCGGATGCCGGCCACGAGCGCGTAGCCCATGACGACACCGGTCATGAGATCGATCATGGACAAGCCAAACCGCGCCGGCGGCGCTTCCGGCTCGCCGGTGAGGTGGAAGTAGCCGGCTTCGGCCTGCATCAGGTAGTCGTAGCCGGGCCATTTGGCGCGCGCGTTATCGCGCCCGTAACCGGTGAGGTGGGAGCAGACGATGCGCGGGTTGACATCAGCGAGGTGGCGATAGGTGATGCCGATCTTTTCCGGCACATCACCGCGCAGGTTGCTGGCCACGCCCTGAGCCCCCGCCACGAGCTTGCGGAATATCTCCCGCCCTTCGGGCTTGGTGATGTCGAGGGTGAGGCTTTTCTTGCCGCGGTTGAGTCCCTGGTAGAAGACGCTGCGCGCGGTATCGGGCAGCTCATCCCTGAAATAGGGCCCGACGCTGCGCGACATGTCACCGCCGTCATTGGGGTTTTCGATCTTGATGACTTCGGCGCCGAGGTCGGACATGAACTGGGTCCCGAACGGCCCGGCGCCGTACTGTTCCACCGCGAGGATGCGCAGGCCCTGAAGTAGCATGATGGCTCCGGAGTCGGTTGACGTTCGAATAGGGGCGCCGCAGGCTGGCCAGTCGGCCCCGTTTGACTTTGTTATATCATATCAACCTACCGTAGCCAGTCCGATCAGGGGGCCTCATGGAACAACCCGTCGCGCGCGAACCCGTTTCAACCAAGCCGCCAAGCAAGCCGGCGCGCATCATGAGCATCGTCATCGGCATCGGATGCCTGGCTGTCGCCGCACCAGCAGCCCCGCAGGCCTGGCCGTCCAAGCCGGTCAGGATCATCGTGCCCTTTCCCGCAGGCAACGCCGGCGATGTAACGGCGCGAACCCTCACCGAACCGCTTGGCCAGCGCCTTGGCCAGGCCATCATCGTCGACAACCGGCCCGGCGCCGCCGGCAACATCGGCATGGAGGCGGTCAAGAAATCGGCACCCGACGGCTATACGCTGCTGGTCACGTCGCTGTCGCCGCTGGTGGTCAATCCCGTGGTCATGAAATCGCTGCCCTACGACCCGATCAGGGACTTCCAGCCGGTAGCGCGCATTGGCTGGACCGGCCTCATGCTGGTGGCCAACGCCAACTTTCCGGCCAACTCGGTGCAGGAGCTGGTGAACATGGCAAAAGCCGCGCCGGGCAAATACAACTATGCCCATATCGGCGCCGGCACGCTGTCGCACCTGACCATGGAGCTGTTCCTGCAAGCGGCCGGCATCGATGTGGTCGGCATTCCCTACAAGGGCAGCTCGCAGGCGCTCACCGACGTGGTCGGCGGGCAGGTGCCGCTGATGTTCGACGGCATGACCTCGGCCAACGTGCAGGTCAAATCGGGCAAGCTGAAGGGGCTTGCGGTGTCGTCACCGCGCCGCTCGGTGTTCGCGCCGACGGTGCCGACGCTGGGGGAGTCCGGCGTGGCCGCGCTGAAGGACGTCGACGTCCTCGGCTGGACCGGCATGTTCGGGCCGGCTGGGATGCCGCGCGAGATCGTGACCCGGCTGAATGCCGAAGTGAACGCCATCGTCCAGACGCAGGACATCAAGGATCGCTACGCCGGGCAGAACCTCGAAGTGTTCCCGCCCGGCTCAGCCGACGACTTCACCGCCTACATCCGCATCGAGTCGGAGAAGTGGAAGAAAGTCGGTCGCGACGCCAACGTGCAGCCGCAGTAAGCCGCTGCCGACCGCAGCGAACTTCGCCGCCGGCCTATTTCTTCTCGTAGCTGTAGAACCCGCGCCCGGTCTTGCGACCGAGGTAACCCGCCTCGACCATTTCCACCAGCAGCGGCGCGGGGCGGTACTTGGAATCCTTGAACGACTCGTAGAACACATTCATCACGTCGAGCATCACGTCGAGTCCGATCATGTCGCACAACGCCAGCGGGCCGATCGGATGGTTGCAGCCGAGCTTCATGCCCTCGTCGATATCTTCCGGCGTGGCCACGCCCTCGCCCAGCGCAAAGCAGGCCTCGTTGAGCATCGGCACGAGGATGCGGTTGACGGCGAAGCCGGGCGAATTGCGAACCACGATGGGTGCCTTGCCGATCTTCACGACCACCGCGCGCACCGCGGCCAGGGTGTCGTCGGAGGTCTGCATGCCGCGGATCAACTCGACCAGCGCCATCACCGGCACCGGATTGAAGAAGTGCATGCCGATGAACTGCGACGGGCGCTTGGTCGCCGCGGCCAGCTTGGAGATGGAAATCGACGAGGTGTTGCTCGCGATCAGGGCATCGGCCTTCACCACGGCATCGATGGAGGAAAAGATCTTCTGTTTCAGGCCGATGTTCTCGGTGGCCGCCTCGATCACGAGGTCGCAGTCGGCCAGCGCCTTCATTTCAGTGGAGGTTGTCAGTCGAGCCAGCGTCGCCGCCTTGTCTGCTGCCGTCATTTTCTGCTTGTTGACCATGCGATCCAGGCTGGTTTCGATGGTCTTCATGGCGCGGTCGAGCGCCGCCTGCGCAATGTCCGTGATCACGACCGGAAAGCCCGCCGTCGCGCAAACCTGCGCAATGCCATTCCCCATGGTGCCGGCGCCGATCACGCCAATCGTCCTGATGTCCATACCGAGTCCCTCAAAAAGTCACAAATAAGCGCGCCGCAGCAGTCGCTCGTTTCATCGACGCCCCCGCTGGCGCGCCCCGGAGTCTAGCACCGGGCAGGGTGGAATTCAGCCCGCCCGGCCGTGCTCAATGTTGCCGGTATTGTGTCGTTATGCCTTAAAGGGTTGCAACGTCGCCCACCCTCAACCACGAAGGAATACGCATTTTCATGGCACGGCGCGCCGATTTGCACCCTCAATGATCCAGGCGGCTGCATTTACTCGTTGCAAAGGACGCATAAACCCAGCGTCATTGTTACCATAAGACATTACTCATGCATGTCGCCCACGCCACGCGCGTTGCTTTCAGGATTCCAAAATGGGCCACATCGCCACATCTGACACGCCATGACCCCCCCCTACGCCACCGCGGCTGATCCACTCATGCGTTTCGTTGCCGAACAGGCCGGCGACGTCGAGCATCGCTTCATCGGTTTGCGCCGGCTCCTGGAGGCCACCGACCGCATCGATCCCAGCGTGCTGCTCGATGAAGTCATGCGCCAGACCCATGAAACCTTTCGCAATGTCCTGCCCTGCGATCGCACCGGCTTCGCATTGATGGCGGAGAACAGCGACCTGCTGCAGTTGCGCTGGGTCAGGACCTCGGCACCCGAAGCGCGGCTCGCCGTCGGCTTCAGCGCGGCCTTGTCGGGAAGCTCCCTCGAAGGCGTGATGGCCTCCGGCGAGCCGCGCATCATCGCCGACCTGGCGACCTATTTCGCAGCTCACCCGGAATCGAAATCCGTCCCCTTGCTGCTTGCCGAAGGCATGCGCTCGAGCCTCACCTGTCCGCTTGCGGCCTCGGGCAAACCGATCGGCTTCCTGTTCTTCTCCAGCGCGCAGAGCAACGCCTACACCCAGGAGCACGCCGAGGCCATGCGGGCAATCCTGCCCGCCTTGTCCGCAGTCGTGGTCAAGGGTCGCCTGTATGAATTGGTCATTCGCGCGCAACTCGAATCGGAGCGGCTGCTGCGCAACGTGCTGCCGGAGGCCATCGTCAAGCGCCTGAAGGCCGGCGAGGAGACCATCGCCGACGGGTTTCCCGAGGCAACCGTGGTGTTCGTGGACCTCGTGAATTTCGTCAAACTCTCCTCGACCATGTCGCCGGCGGCCGTGGTGATCGTGCTCAACCGCATCTTCTCGGCCTTCGATGCGCTGTGCGAGAAATACGGCGTGGAAAAAATCAAGACCATCGGCGACGCCTACATGCTCGCCACCGGCGTGCCGAGGCCCCTGAAGGACCATGTGTCGGTTGCCGCCAAGATCGCCCTCGACATGCAGGAGCTGGGCAAGCGCCTGGCCACGCGCGAGGACCGCACCCTCAGCTTTCGCATCGGCATCCACACCGGCCCGGTCGTCGCCGGCATCATCGGCACGCGAAAGTTCAGCTACGACCTGTGGGGCGACACCGTCAACATCGCCAGCCGCATGGAAACCAACGGTGCGCCCGGCCGCATCCATGTCACGCGGGCGGTCTACGACAAGCTCAAAGGTGAATTCGAGTTCGAAGCGCGCGGCATGACACACCTCAAGGGCATAGGCGACATGGAAACCTACTTCCTCAATGCCCCGAAACCGGGCAGCGAATACCGCGCAACGCCGTTGACCCCGTTGGACGGGGCGAGCGGCGCCAGTGACCCCACACCGCCAGAACACGAACGCCGTCACAACCGGAACTAAGCCCCGAACAGCCCCCTCCAGGCCCAGCGGGGCGTGCATTTCGGGTATAAACATCGCAGCAATGCGCACGCTGCATCGGCAACAGAACGGGTAGACGGAAAAGCTGATCCACGCCCGGCCGGAGCAACGGGAACGGCCCGTGCAGACTGTGTTCGCAACCGGATTTCTTCCCCCGGCCCAAAGGCCGGCAGCAGGCACATCGACCCCAGGCATGCACTCCCGGCTCAAGTATTCACCCGCTCGCGCGATCTTCTTCATTTCGATCGGCACCGGCTTCATGGCGGCCGCCGACATCTGCATGAAGTACTTGGCCGGGAGCCATTCGCTGCCGTCCATCTTGTGGCTGCGCAACCTGATGATCCTCGCCGTCATCATCACGATCCTGCGCCGCTCCGGCCAATGGAACAATGCCTGGAGCACGATTTCGCCCATCCAGTTCCTGCGCGGAACCTGCATGGGCGTCGCGCCGCTGCTCTTCTACTACGCACTGACCACCATGCCCGTGGCCGAGACCACCGCCATCTTCCTGCTCATCCCGGTCATCGTCGCCTTGCTCGCGGTGCCCGTGCTCAAGGAGAGCGCCGATCCCAGGCGACTGGTGGCCGCCGCCCTCGGCTTCACCGGCACGCTGATCATCGTGCGCCCGGGCACGGACGCGTTCACGCCGGTTGCGCTCGTGGCGCTGGGCGCGGCCATCATCGCCGCCACCTACCAGCTGCTCACACGGTTGCTCGCCGGGCGCCAGAGCGCGCTCGCATCGCTCTTCTATCCCTGGGTGATCGGCACGGTGCTGTGTTCTCCGTTCGCTTTCCTGCAATGGACGCCGCCGGTCTCGCCCTTCGAGTGGTTCATGGTAGTGCTCACCGCGACCCTCTCGTTGTCCGGCAATTTCTGTCTCGTGAGCGCCTACGAACACGGTCACGCCGGGCTCATCGCGCCCTTCGTCTACCTGCAGCTGGTCTGGGCCATCGTGCTTGCGTGGCTGTTCCTCGGCGATTTCCCTGATGCATGGTCGATCGCCGGGATGATCACAATCGTCTTTGCCGGCCTCATCCTCGTGCGGCGCAGCGGACTTGCCCGGCAAAGTTGAGCGCGCGACCCGCAATGACAGGAAAGATGCAGCAGTCCCCGTTACGCGCCGTGCTCTCCATGAGCGCAGGCACCGCATTCATCGCGGGTACCGACATCGTGATGAAACACCTGGCCGCCGACCACTCGCTGCCGGCCATCCTGTGGGTGCGCAACCTGATGATCATGGCGGTGATGTATGGCCTGCTGCGCCGCGCAGGCGAATGGAGCGATACGCGCACATCCTGGTCGCGCATGCACTTGCTGCGCGGCCTCACCATGGGCATCGCACCGATACTGTATTTCATCGCATTGATGGACATGCCGGTGGCCGAACTTACCGCCCTGAACCTCACCATGCCCGTCATCATGGCGCTGCTGGCGGTACCGATGCTCAGGGAGCCGCTGGAGGGCCGGCGCATTGCCGCAGTGCTGCTCGGATTCGCCGGCGTGCTCGCCATCATCCGCCCGGGTACCGACGCGTTCACACCGACCATGCTGCTCGGACTCGCTGCAGCCCTTGGCGGCGCAATCTTCCAGCTGCTCACACGCCGGGTGGCTGGCCGGCAAAGTGCCATGGCCTCGCTGTTCTATCCCTGGGCCATTGCCACTGTCCTGTGCACGCCTTTCGCCTTCTACCGATGGACGCCGCCAGTGACTGCCGTCGAGTGGCTGCTGGTCGGGCTAACCACCGTGCTCTCTCTCACCGGCAATACCTTGTTGGTGCGTTCCTACCAGTACGGCCCGGCCAGTCTGATCGCGCCATTCATCTACATGCAGCTGATCTGGGCGGCGCTCTTCGGCTGGCTGATATTCAGCGCCTTCCCGGATGGCTGGTCGCTTGCCGGCATGATCACCATCGTCGCAGCCGGCCTGTTGCTGGTGCCCAGACAGACGCTGCGCCCGGACGACTGAATCAACCCGGCAGCGCGAAGGCGCGTGGCGCAACGATGGCGCAGCTGCTCCACTGCGGTGTGCCTGCGAAACGTCGCGCAAGCCTCAGCACCGCCTTGTCCTTGCTGATGAGGAATCTCGCCCGGCAACGCAAGGCGAGGTCAATGAACTTCTGGTCGTCGGCGTCGGAGCAGCGGGGCGAGCTTACCGGTCGCGCGTCGCACGAGTCCGCAACGTGCGCCCATGCGGCATAGCCTGCCTGCACGGCGCTGCGCTTGGCTTCATCGAGGCCAAACTCAGGGTACTCGAGCACCCGACGCAACTCTTCGAGACATGCTGTATCCGTCATCACCTGCACCCGCCCGGATCGGATGGCCGCATCAATGGCAGCCACGCCCGGATCGTGAAAGTGCAGCAAGTCGAGCACCACATTGGTGTCAAGCACGACGCGCGGCTGGCGCGCGACGGAATCAAAGCCTGGCACCACGCAACCGCAGTGCATTGGTAATGACCGACACCGAGGAAAGGCTCATCGCGGCGGCCGCGATCATCGGGTTGAGCAGCAGGCCGGTGAGCGGGAACAGCACGCCGGCGGCGATGGGCACGCCCGCTGCGTTGTAGACGAAGGCCAGGAACAGGTTCTGGCGGATATTGCCCATCACGGCGCGAGAGAGCTTCCTCGCGCGCACGATGCCGCGCAGGTCGCCCTTGACCAGGGTGATGCCGGCACTCTGGATGGCGACATCCGCGCCGGTGCCCATGGCAATCCCGACCTCGGCCTCGGCCAGCGCCGGCGCGTCGTTCACGCCATCACCGGCCATGGCCACCGACCGCCCCTCGGCCCTGAGGGCACGCACGATCTCGCCCTTTTGCTGCGGCAGCACGTCGGCGCGCACATCGGTGATGCCCAGCCGATCGGCCACCGCGCGCGCCGTCACCGCGTTGTCGCCCGTGAGCATCACCACGCTGATGCCCTCGGCCGCAAGTTCGCGCAAGGCCTCCGCAGCCGATGCCTTCACCGGGTCGTTGACGCCAAGGATGCCGGCAACACGGCGAACGCCTCGATGCTCATCGACCAGGAACACCACGGTTTCGCCGGTACTGCGCAGAAACCCGGCCTTCTCCTTCAGTGCCGCAGGCAGGGGCGCCAGCGCAGCCGCGTAAGCCTCGTTGCCCAGCGCCACCGCGCGCCCGTCGAGCCGGCCCTCCACGCCCTTTCCCGAGACCGCGACGAAATCCTCCACCGGCGCCGGCTCCACGCCGCGCGCCTTCGCGCCCTCGAGAATGGCTGCTGCCAGCGGATGCTCGCTACCGCGTTCGAGGCTCGCCGCCATGCGCAGCAATGCCGCCTCCGTGACGCCCTCCGTCCGCGCAATCGAGGACAGCACCGGCCGGCCTTCGGTGAGCGTGCCGGTCTTGTCCACCACGAGGGTGTCGATTTTTTCCATTCGCTCCAGTGCCTCGGCATTGCGGATCAGTACACCGGCCTGGGCGCCGCGCCCGGTGCCGACCATGATGGACATCGGTGTCGCCAATCCCAGCGCGCAGGGGCAGGCAATGATCAGCACCGAAACCGCGCTCACCAGCGCGAACACCATGGCCGGCGGCGGTCCGAAGATCGCCCACACGATGAAGGCGACGATGGCCACGCCCACCACCGCAGGCACGAAATAGCCGGACACGCGATCGGCGAGCGCCTGGATGGGCGCGCGTGTGCGCTGCGCCTCGGCCACCATGTGCACGATTTGAGCAAGCAAGGTTTCCGCACCGACGCGCTCGGCACGCATCACGAAGGAACCGTTGCCGTTGACCGTCCCGCCGGTCACCTTGGCCCCCACCGACTTTTCGACCGGAATGGGCTCGCCCGTAACGAGCGATTCATCGATGCTGGAATGACCTTCCAGCACCACGCCGTCCACAGGCACTTTCTCTCCGGGACGCACGCGCAGGTGGTCGTCTTTCACGACAGCCTCCAGCGGCACTTCCTCGTCACCGCCGTCGGCGCGGACACGCAATGCCGTATTGGGCGCGAGCTTGAGCAGCGCGCGGATCGCGCCGCCTGTGCTGTCGCGCGCGCGCAACTGCAGCACTTCGCCGAGCAGCACCAGCACCGAGATGACAGCGGCTGATTCGAAGTAGAGGCTCACCGCCCCATGCATGTCGCGGAATTCCGCGGGGAAAGCGCCGGGCGCGAGCAAGGCCACGACGCTGTAGGCAAACGCCACGCCGGTGCCGATGGCAATCAGCGTGTACATGTTGAGGTTGCGCGACACCAGTGAATTCCAGCCGCGCACGAAGAACGGCCAGGCCGCCCATAGCACCACCGGCAGCGAAAACACGAACTGCACCCAGCCCGACACGCGCGGATCGATGATCGCGTGCATCGACAGCCCCGGCACATGCTCTCCCATGGCCAGCACGAACACCGGCAACGTCAGCACGAGGCCGATCCAGAGCCGCCGCGTCATGTCGATCAGTTCGAGGTTGGGCCCCTCTTCGCCGGTGGATACCAGTGGCTCGAGCGCCATGCCGCACTTCGGACACGGTCCCGGCCCCACCTGCCGGATCTCCGGATGCATCGGACAGGTGTAGATCGCACCCGGGGCGGTCGCGCCCGATCGAACATGCTTGCCGGGCGCATGCGTCACGCCAGGGCCGCAGGCCGGACACGCTTCAGCCCCGCCATCCTTGGCAACATAGGCCGATGGATCGAGCTTGAATTTCGCCAGACAGTGTGTGGAGCAGAACCAGTAGGCCTTGCCCTCGTGGGTATGCGTGCCGGCGGCCGTCGCAGGGTCCACGCTCATGCCGCACACCGGGTCGATCGCTTGCGCCGCGGCTTTAGCCAGCGCGGCTTGCGGCGCAGGCGCTGTAGACATCGACCGTGGAACCGCCGGCGGCGAGCCCTTCACCTTGATTGCCGCGAGCGCCGCACTGTGCCTGGGCTTGCGCGCAGGAGAATCGCCGGGCGGCACAACTTGAACAACACTGGGCGCCACGGCGGGCGTTGAGCTGATCGCGACAGCGGGCGCGACCTTCTTGTTCAGGAAGCGCTCGGGCTCCTTGGCAAACACGTCATGGCAATACGTTGAGCAGAAGTAATAGGTCTTCCCGCCGAAGGGATGCGACCCGGCTGCAGTGGCGGGTTCCACGGTCATATCGCAGACTGGGTCGATGTGCGGGCCATCGGCGCCGTCGGCGTGCAAATGTTCAGCGTGTTTTTCCATCATGCCCCCATTATTCACCTGTTCCCGACCCAATCACCGCCAAGGTGGCAAATGGCTGAAATAAGCACTTCACCCTAATTGCGTAACTCCACGTAGGTCACGACAAAATTGGCGCCGACCTTTTCCGCGGCAAAGCGCACGCGGTCACCCACTTTCAGATTGGCGAGCAGTGCCGGGTCTGCCGCCCGGAACACCATGGTCATGGGCGGCATGTCGATGTTGCGAATCTCGCCGTGCCGCAGGGTCACCCGCCCGGTGGCCGGGTCTATACGCCTGACCTCGCCTTCGGCCAGCACACGCTCGGCCGGCACGGGCGACTCCGTGCCTTGCGCGGGCGCGCTCATCGGTCCCTGCAACGTTGTCTGCGCCATCGCCACGGGCATCGTCCCGGCCAGCAACATCAACAGGCAGAAACGCCTCACTTGACGATCACCTTGCCAACCATGCCGGCATCGAAATGGCCCGGAATGAGGCAGGCGAAGTCGAACTCTCCCGCTTTGCTGAACTGCCACACCAGTGTGCCTCGCCGACCGGCCTTCACTTCAACAGCCTCATCGTGTTCGTCATGTTCCATGTCCGGGTTCTTCTTCATGGCCTCGGCATGTTTCTTCAGTTCTTCGAGGGTGCCGATCACCATCTCGTGCTTCTGCTTGCCGTCGTTGCGCACCACGAAGCGGATGGTCTCGCCGCGCTTGACGTTGATCACCGAGGGCGTGAAGCGCATGGCGTCGCTCATGCGGATGGTCACGCTGCGATTCACCTTCTTCGCGTCGCCGGGCTTCCCATAAGGACGCTCGTCGGCACTGGCGGCGCCGTGTTCATGGGCCGCCTTGCCATCTGCCTTGGAATCCGCAGAACCATGGGAATGCCTGTCTTTGCTGGCTGTTGAAGAGTGCGTGTGCTCACCTTTGGCGTCGGACCCCTTGGCAGCCATGCGCTTTTTCATGTCCGCTTTCATGGCTTCGTGGTCCATCCCGCCGGCCTCCATCTTCTTCTTCATCTCGGCCTTCATCGCCTCGTGGTTCATGCCGGAGGCCTCCATCTTCCTTTTTATCTCCGCTTTCATGGCCTCGTGGTCATGGCCGCTGGCGGGGGCTGGCGCCTGGGCGGGTGTCGGGGCCGATGTCTGGGAAGCGGCTTGGCCACTGGCCAGCGCAACGCTCAAGGCGGCAACAAGCGACGCTGCAATCAAGTGCTTTTTCATGGTCTGTCTCCTGGTCAGTCTGTCTATGTATGTTCTGGCGGAATCAACGAAATCAATGCTGCGAATGCCCGCCGCCCCGGCGAACGTTGAGCGGCTTCGAATGGCCTTGGGTAGGCGACGGTCCGGGCATTGCGGCCGGCGCGGAAGACGGTGCCGACGAAGCGGCAGGCGGCTCGCCCTTCCACTCGTACGCCACCGTGCCTGCCGGGTGTGCGTACCAGCCCGGGTCGGCGTAATCGTTCTTCGCCAATCCCTCGCGCACCTTGAGCTCGGAGAACATGCCGCCCATCTCGAGTGCCCCGAACGGCCCGGAGCCCGTCATCATGGGCAGGGTGTTGTCGGGCAGCGGCATTTCCATGGTGCCCATGTCGGCCATGCCCTTGTCACCCATCACCATGTAATCGGGAATCAGGCGGGTGATGCGCTCGGCAATTCCGCGATGGTCCACGCCGATCATGGTCGGGACGCCATGGCCCATGGCGTTCATGGTGTGGTGCGACTTGTGGCAATGAATGGCCCAGTCACCCGGCTCGTCGGCCACGAACTCGATGGCGCGCATCTGTCCCACCGCAATGTCGGTGGTCACCTCGGGCCAGCGTGCCGTCTTCGGCACCCAACCCCCGTCGGTGCAGGTGACTTCGAAATCGTAACCGTGCAGGTGGATGGGGTGGTTGGTCATGGTGAGGTTGCCGACGCGGATGCGCACCCGGTCGCCCTTGCGCGCCACCAGCGGCGCGATGCCCGGGAATACCCGGCTGTTCCACGCCCACAGGTTGAAGTCGAGCATGGTATTGACGCGCGGCGTGGCACTGCCGGGCTCGATGTCATATGCATTGAGCAGGAACACGAAATCGCGGTCCACGCGCATGAATCCGGGGTCCTTCGGATGCACGACCAGAAAGCCGTGCATGCCCATCGCCATCTGCACCATCTCGTCGGCATGCGGGTGGTACATGAAAGTGCCGGACTTCTTCATCGTGAATTCATAGACGAAGGTCTTGCCCGGTTCGATCTGCGGCTGCGTGAGCCCGCCGACGCCATCCATGCCGTTTGGCAGCAGGATGCCGTGCCAGTGCACGGTGGTGTGCTCAGGCAGGCGGTTGGTGACGAAAATGCGCACACGATCGCCTTCAACGCACTCGATGGTCGGTCCCGGGCTCTGTCCGTTGTAGCCCCACAGGTTGGCCTTCATCCCGGGCGCCATCTCGCGCACCACGGGTTCTGCCACCAAATGGAACTCCTTCACGCCGTCTTTCATGCGAAAAGGAAGGGTCCAGCCATTCAATGTCACCACCGGGTTGTATGGACGACCCGCAACGGGGGCGAGCGGTGGCTGCGTGTCTGCGTTCGTCTGCAGCGCAAGCTCGGGCAAGGCGGCCAGCGCGCTGCGCGAAACGGCCGTTGCACCCAGGATGCCTGCCGCAGTCGCCAATGAAGTGCCGGCGAAAGTGGATCCGAGAAACTGTCTTCTGTTGGTCATGATCGATCCCTTAATGGCCGCCCGCGGCCATGGCCGCGGGTGTCACAGCAGCAGTTGAGGCGCCAGGCGGTTGCGCGCCCGGGGACTGCGACGTCAGTGCCAGCTGGAAGTCCGACTCTGCCAGCCAGTAGTCGCGCTGCGCTTCCATCGCCGCACTCACGCTGGCGGCCTGCCCACGCGCGTCGGCAAGCAGGTCGAACACCGAACTGAGCATGCCGTTGTATCGCAGCAGCACCTCCTCGGAAATGAACTTGCGCAGCGGCAGCACTTCATCGCGATAGTGGCGCGCGAGCTCGAAGCGCTCGCGCAGCGTGCCATGAGTCTCGCGCACCTCCGAGCGCGCCCGCACTGCGACTTCCCGGGCGCGGCTCACCGCCTGCATGTAGAGGAACTCGGCGCGCGCGGTCTTCGCACCGCCGAAATCGAAGATCGGCAACCGCAGGTCGAGCTCCCAGCCACGCTGAGGCAGTGCCGGGGCGCTGGTCTTGCGCACGAAACCGAGCTCGACCAGATCCACGTAACGCGTGGCCTTGGTCAGCCCGAGCGATTGGGCCAGCGACTCGGCGTCGCGCCGCGCCGCCTGCACGTCGAGCCGCTGGGCGAGCGCACGCGCTTCGAGTTCAGCCGGATCGTCGGCCCCGGGAAATGCCGCCGGCAACAGCTTGGGCAGGTCGGGCAGGCGCTCAGGCAGCCGCAGCTCGCGCGCGGAGGCGACCCCCAGCGCACGCGCGAGGCGCTCAGTTGCAGCCAGCGCCCCCTGTCGCGCCCGCGCCTGCTGCGCGACCGCCTCAACGAGGAAAGCCTGCTCGCGCGCCTCGGCAAGCTTCGACCAGTTGCCGGCCGCGGCCATGCGCCGTCCCAGCTCCGCACCGGCATCAGCGGCTTCCTTCACCTGCCCCGCGTACGCCAGGCTTTGCTGCGCCGCCACGGCAGAAATCCACGCCTTGCGCGCTTCCTGCGCCACGCGCAATGCGGCGCCAGCAGCGCGCAACTTGGCCGCCTCGAAGCGCTCGCCCTGCACCTTGGTGGAGAGCGGGATGGCCAGCAGTCCGAGCACATCGAAGAACACGCCGCGCTCGATCTCCAGTTCATCGCCGCGCACCAGGCGCGCAAACGAGATGCGCGGGCCGCGCCAGCGGCTGGCCTGCACCAGTTCACTTTCGGCGATACCGAGTTCGGCGTAGTCGGCCTGCAGGCCAGGATGGTTGAGCAGCGCGATCTGCACTGCGACATCCGCCGTGAGCGCCTGCGCCGATGAGGGCGCCAGCAATTCGGCGACGCGCGCGCGCACCGAATCGGCATCGCGTTCGGACCGCACCCACTGCACCGACACAGCCTCGCGCGAGGATCCCTGCTGCGCGGTGCTTTCGGCCATGCGTGCAGTCACGGCCTGCTGCACGCTGCCAAACCCGCCGTCTGGAGAAAATGAAGCGCAGCCGCCGAGCAGCGCTACGCCCGCCGCAATGGCAGCAATGCCGCCGCCAGCACCCGCGCACGCGTGTCGCGCGCGGGAAAAACCTGATTGAAACATGGCCTGACTCCTGAGAACGCCTGAAATGCGAGGGGGACACATCCCTTCGCGTCGCCCTCGACGAGGGTCCCGCACGACAAGTGCCTGGACTCTCCGGGGATGAGCGTTGCCCGGTGCATCAACGCAGCAGGCAACAGCGGCCACACCCATTTGGGGTGGCCCGACGGCGTCAGGTGGCTAGCGGAGGTCGCTGCAGGAGCGACGGGGTGATGCTCAGGAAGGACACGGACACCATCTCGACGAAGGCGCCAGGGGATGTGATGAAGAACGACTTGTTGGTGGACAGCAGGACTGACGCGCAGGCCAGCTGGCACAGTCCGCATTCATTGCAGCCGGCATCGTGGCTGTCAGCGGTCATGTCGGTGGTGCCCGCAGCCAACGGGACAGACGCAGATTCACCAGTGGCGGGGGACTCGTGATGGCCCGCGCCCGAATGGTCATGCTTGGTACCGTGGCCCCCGGCATCATGATGATGAACGGCCGCAGGGCCATCTTCCAGCTCATGCACCGGAGCATACGCAAGGTCGGTGCCCGCCGCCTGCGTCACTCCGGGCCCGGTATCGCCGTTCAGCATATGAACGCACATCGGCATGGCCAATGCCGTGGCGCCCTGCAGCGGCAGCCACAGCACCAGGAAGGCAATCAACGCGAACTTGAGATGGGCTTGCATGATCTGTGGAAAGCTTAGCACGCCGTAACGGCCAATGCCGGCCGCGGCACGCCTCTGACACCGATTGACGCCTCGATTGATATGATCATTTTCCGTATAGAAAATCCAACTTACTTGGCTGAATTACATAATTGTAATCATTTGTAAGCGCTGAACAATCGTACGCAGGGCATGCCATCAAAGGCCAGCCACCCGGGGCACGCCGGCAGAACCGGCAAAACCTGCTACAAAGGCACCACATATCGGGGGCTGCCGGCAACGCCACGGCAGCCTGATCCAGGAATGCGACATGTCCCGGCAAGCCAAGGAACCACGACCAACCAAGACACTGGCTACACCCGGCGTGCTCGCTGCGCTCGGCGCCGCAGCGCTCTTCGGCGCCGGCACGCCGCTGGCGAAGCTGCTGCTCGGCCAGGTCGATCCGTGGCTCATGGCCGGCTTGCTGTACCTGGGCGCAGGCGCCGGACTGACCCTTACGCGCCGCCTCCTGCGCTCACCGCCCGGACACCCGGCGCGCGGCGACTGGCCCTGGCTCGCCGCGGCCATCCTGTGCGGCGGGGTAGCTGGACCGGTGCTGCTGATGTATGGCCTGTCGGCCATGACGGCATCAGCGGCATCGCTCCTCCTGAATGCGGAAGGGGTGTTGACCGCGCTGCTGGCCTGGTTCGTGTTCCGCGAAAACTTCGATCGCCGCATCGCACTCGGGATGCTGGCCATCATCGCGGGCGCGCTGGTCCTGTCCTGGCCGGCGGACATTCCATCCGGCGGACAGGCTGTTGCACTGTGGCCCGCGCTCGCCGTCCTCGGCGCCTGCCTGGCCTGGGCGCTGGACAACAACTTCACACGCAAGGTCTCGCTAGGCGATGCCACCTGGATCGCCGCCTGCAAGGGCTGGGTGGCAGGCATCGTCAACATTGGGATTGCAATGACCGCGATGTCCGCGACGGGTACAGCAACGACGGCCTGGCCGACCTTGTGGACGGGGCTTGCCGCCTGCCTTATCGGCTGGTTTGCCTATGGCGTAAGCCTGGCGCTGTTCGTGGTGGGTCTGCGCCATCTCGGCACCGCGCGCACCGCGGCGTATTTCTCCATCGCGCCGTTCGCGGGCGCGGTCATGTCACTCCCGCTGCTGGATGAACCGGTCACGCTGCGGCTGGCCGGCGCCGGGATCCTGATGGGCATCGGTGTCTGGCTACACCTCACCGAGCGACACGAGCACCCACATCGCCACGATCGTCTCGCGCACAGCCACGAACACCAACATGATGGACGCGACCCGCATCACGCCCATATGCACGACGGTGACGCAGCTCCGGGGGTGCCGCACACGCACGTGCACGTTCACGCGCCGTTGCAGCATGCGCATCCGCACTTCCCGGACGCACACCACCGCCACGACCACTGAAGCCCGCCGGGTACTCGTCTCGCGTGTGACCAACCGGTTACTGCGGATACCTCAGCGTACGCCGCATCAGCTGTCGTCGTCTTGCGATTCTGGCGCGCTGCCAATCGCATAGTCGCTGCCCGCCCCCACGAAGGGAAGCAACAGCATGCCGACAAGCTTCACGGCTCCGTCGCTGCCGGTGAGCCCCTTCACGCCGATGGCCATGCGCTCCTGCGGCAGGCGGGCACGCTCGCGATAGGTGCCGCACAGCCGATCCCACCAGGGCAGGTTGAAGCCGAAGTTGCTGTTCGTTTCGTCCACCGCCATCGAGTGGTGGATGCGGTGCATCTCGGGCGTCACCAACAGCCAGCGCAGCCATCGGTCAACCGCCTCGCTCATCCGGAGATTGGCGTGATTGAACATTGCCGTGGCATTCAAGAGCACCTCGAACACCAGCACTGCGGCCGCCGGCGCCCCGAGCAACGCAATGGCCGCGAACTTGAGCAGCAGCGACAGCAGGATTTCGATCGGATGAAAGCGCAGGCCGGTGGTCACATCGAAGTCCGCGTCGGCGTGATGAACCCGATGGAAGCGCCACAACAGCGGCACCGCATGGAACATGACATGCTGCAAATAGATTGCAAAATCGAGTGCGATCACCGACAAAACGAAGGCCCACCAGAACGGGATGTCGAAAGCATTCAGCAATCCCCAGCCTCGCTCGGCGCACAGCAGCGCGAACCCGACCGCCGCCATCGGAAACAGCAGGCGCACGATCACGTTGTTCAACACCACCAGCGCCAGGTTATGCAGCCAGCGCACCGGTCGCGCCAGTAACCGTACCCGCCGCGGCGCCGCCGCCTCCCAGAGCGCCATCAACGCAAACACGCCGAAAAATGCGGCCAGACGAACGGACAGCTCGTGCGCAAGCGCCCATTCGTTGAAGGTCATGCTCGTTACGCGTGCTCCATCCGCTGCCCATGCTCGCGGATGGCATGAAAGCTCACGTTCGGCCAGCGCTCCATGGTGAGCTGCAGGTTGACGCGGTTGGGTGCGAGGTACACCGGGTTGTCATCGATGTCCTTCGCCATGCGCGAGGCCTCGTCGTTCTCGAACTTGCGCCGCGTGTTGTCGTCGGGGAAGGTCAGCCAGCGCGCGGCGTAGAGGTTGGCGGCGTCGTACACGGCGTCCACCTTGTATTCGCTTTGCAGGCGCTGGGCGACGATTTCGAACTGCAGCGGCCCCACCGCACCGAGCAGGATGCTGTTGCCCGTGCCCGGATCGAACACCTGCACCGCGCCCTCTTCGCCCAGCTCCTTCAAGCCCTTCTGCAATTGCTTGGCCTTGAATGGGTCCTTGGGGCGCGCCAGGTTGAACAGCTCCGGCGCGAAATACGGGATGCCCTTGAAGCGCAGCGACTCGCCTTCGGTCAGCGTGTCGCCGATCTGCAACTGGCCGTGGTTGTGGATGCCGATGATGTCGCCCGCCACCGCGTCGTCGCTGGCGACCCGCTCATTGGCCATGAAGGTGATGGCGTTGGCCAGCTTCATCTCGCGACCCAGGCGCACATGGTGCACCTTCATGCCGGACTGGTAGCGCCCGGAGCACACGCGCAGGAAGGCGATACGGTCGCGATGCCTCGGGTCCATGTTGGCCTGGATCTTGAACACGAAGCCGGTGAACGGCGGCTCGGTGGCCTCGACCATGCGCGTACCCGCGTCCTCCCGCGTGGCTTCCCGGGGCTGCGGCGGCGGCGCCCAGTCCAGCAACGCCTGCAGGATCTCCTGCACACCGAAGTTGTTGATGCCGGAGCCGAAAAAAACCGGCGACTGCGTGCCGGCAAGAAAGCGCGTGAGGTCGAACGGCACGCTCGCGCCCCGGATCAGTTCGACGTTCTCGCGCAGGTGCTTCACTTCGTCAGGGAAGAGCTCATCCAGACGCGGATTGTCCAGGCCCTCGATCAGCTCGCCGTCGGCGCTGCGCTTTTCCTCACCCGGGGTAAAACGCTGCAGGCGGTCGGTCAGGAGGTGGTATACGCCGCGAAAGGCCTTGCCCATGCCGATGGGCCAGGTCACCGGCGCGCAGTCGATCTTCAGCACCGACTCGATTTCCTCCAGGATGTCCACCGGCTCGCGCACTTCGCGGTCCATCTTGTTCACGAAAGTGATGATCGGTGTGTTGCGCAGGCGGCACACTTCCAGCAGTTTGATGGTCTGCGCCTCCACGCCCTTGGCGGCGTCGATCACCATCACTGCAGCATCCACCGCGGTCAGCACGCGATAGGTATCCTCGGAAAAATCCTCGTGGCCGGGCGTATCGAGCAGGTTGATGGTCTGGCCGGCAGGGCCCGGCGGATAGGCAAACTGCATCACCGAGCTGGTCACCGAAATGCCGCGCTGTTTTTCGACCTCCATCCAGTCGGAGGTGGCGTGGCGGGAGCTCTTCCTCGCCTTCACCGTGCCCGCCATCTGGATGGCGCCGCCGAAGAGAAGCAGCTTCTCGGTCAGCGTGGTCTTGCCCGCGTCGGGGTGGGAAATGATGGCGAAGGTGCGCCGCCGGGAGACATCCCTGGCAAGGGCATTGGAGGTCGTCGTTGCAGCGGGTGAATTCATGGTCTTTGCAGTGACAATACCGCCAGCCGCCGGGCGCTCGCCCGGCAAGGACGCGTGAGGGGATTGGAGTGTGAAACAGGCGGAACTCGCTGCGAATTATAACAACTGCTTACACCTGTAATCCCACTTTAGGCGGAAGATCCGCCCTTCGAGCAATAAGATGGGATTGCTGCGTAAATCGCCGCTCCGACGCGTCCTGGCCGAGTAATTCCCAGCCCACAGTCATCCGCGCCACCCCGAGGTACGTTTACCCGTCATTACGGCAATTCCTGCTCACCTCAACCTATCGGATCGTCCATGCTTCGCTTTATCGCCTTCGCTTTATTTTCGGCAGTTGTCCTGCTGTCGCCTCTTTCGTACGCTGCCGACCTCGGCCCCGACGAGATCGTGCGCCAGGTCACGGCCGACGTCCTCGAATCAGTGCAGAAGGACAAGCAGCTGCAGTCCGGCGACCGTCGCAAGGCGCTGGCACTGGCCGAGGAGAAGATCCTGCCGCTGATCGATTTCGACCAGGCCACGCAGTTGGCGGTCGGACGGGCCTGGCGCCAGGCCACGCCGGAACAGCGCACGCGTTTGGTCACCGAGTTTCGCAGCATGCTGGTGCGCATCTATTCCAATGCGCTCGCCACCTACAAGGGACAGACCATGCGCGTGCAGCCGGTGCGCATGGCCAAGGACGCCACCGACGTCACCGTGCGCAACCAGTACATCAGCCCCGGCAAGCCGCCGCTGGCCGTGGACTATTCCATGCGCAAGACGGACGGCACATGGAAAATCTACGACATCGTGGCCGAAGGCATCAGCCTGGTGCTGACCTACCGCGGCGAGTTCGAGCAGGCAGTGCAGCAGGGCGGCGTCGAAGGGCTGATCAAACAGCTGGCGGAAAAAAACACGCCGCCGCGCGAGCGCAGTGCCGGCTAGCGTTCCCGGTCAGCGGTGCCTCAGGGCGCCGCTTCCACCAGGTTTTTCATCTCGGCCACCGTGCGCGCGAGTTCACCCCACAGCCGGGTGTGCCCGACACGCTGCTCGTAGGCCTCCACCATTGCCGCGTAGTACCAGAGGTTGCCCTCGCGCCCGGTGGTGAAACGGCCCCATAGCGTCTCGCCCTCGGTGCGATAGTCCTCCAGCATCGAGCGCGCGTTGTAGAGCTTGTCCGCCATCGACACCATCAGCGCGCCGTCGGACTTGTGCGCGATCTCGGCGATGTACTTCTTCTTGCGCGCGAACCAGCGATCGTGGCTGCGGTCCCGCTGCTCTTCGGGCGTGCCGTCGGAACACTCAACGACGATCCGCTCCACCGCATCGCCAAAGCGCGCGCGAATTTCGCCCTCGGTCATCTTGTGCGCCTGGTCCTCCAGCGCATCGTGCAGCAGCGCCGCAATGGCCACGTCCTCGCTGCCGCCATGCTCCAGCACGATAGCCGCCACCCCCAGCAGGTGCGCGACATACGGCACGTCGCCGCCCTTGCGATCCTGGTCCTCATGAAGCTCCGCCGCCCAGACCAGGGCGTCGCGAAAGCGTTTGCCGACTGCTGCCATGTGGATTCCTCACTCGGTTATCGCGGGCACATTACACCATTGAATACCGGATGCGCGGGGCTGCGAGCAGGTGAAATGCCGTAGCCCAGGCCATGCTCCCGGAGTAAAATTGGCGCTTCGCAGCGCCCTTCCAGAATGCCCGAGACGGCATCACACCAGCCGATCGCAATTCCAAGACCGTGTGGCCATTCATCAGGGATCCATGAGCACCAAAGCCTCAAAACGCGTCACCGCAACACCCGGATCCGAGCGCGCCATTCGCAAGGCGCTGCAGTCGGCCGTAGACCGCGGGGAGCTTTCGCTTGGAGACATGAAGCAGGCCCTGGCGCGGATGGCCGGTGCACAGAACGGACACAAGCCACCGCGAGTGGAGTCCACTGCGCGCCGCGACGACATCCTGCAGTCCGCGGTCCGCCTGTTCGTCACCAAGGGCTACCACGCCGCAACGCTGCAGGATATTGCCGACGAGCTCGGCCTGACGCGGCCGGCGTTCTACTACTACTTCAAGAGCAAGCAGGAAATCCTCGAGGCGATCTGCCGTGCATCGGTGGACAGGGCCGACACAGTAGTCAACGATGCCCTCAAGCTGCCGGCGGCCAACCATGCCCAGGCCGTGCGCCAGACGCTGCAAGCCTATGCCACCTACATCGCCTCGGACGTCACAACCGCGATCATGATGCGCAACTATGAGGAAATGTCACCCGCCGAAAAACTGCAGCTCACCACGCGGCGGCGTGCGCGGCAGGCCAAGGTGCTGGCGCTGGTGCAAAAAGGCATCAAGGCCGGCGAGTTCATGGCGGCCGAGCCGAAGATCGCCGTGCTCACGGCCTTCGAGGCTATTCACTCGGTGCACAGCTGGTTCGACAATGATGGGCGGTTGTCCCGCGAGAACGTCAGCAAGGTGCTGGTCGAGCAGGTACTCAACGGCATCCTGCGCCGGGGCGGCTAACCGACCGAGACGCAGCCTGGATCAGGCGCGACGGCGCGGCTGCTGGTCCACCCACTCCCAGCGGTCTTCCAGCACATCATCGAGAGTGATCCCGGGCACCGGCTTTTCGTACCCAGGGCCGGGCTGCACCAGTTGCACGAGGCAGCCGTGGGCCGTGCGCGGGCTCACGTAGGCTTCGCGCCAGGTCGGCGACGCGAGGTCTTCGTCCACAATGCGATAGCCCGCGGCCTTCAGCGGCGCGAGCGTGGCGGCGAGGTCGTGCACCAGGAAGGTCATGTGATGGATGCCTTCCCCACGCTTGGCAAGGTGTGCTTTCATCGGGTTGTCGCCGGTGGGCTGCAGCAGTTCCAGCTTGCCGCCCCCGGGATATTGCACGAACACCGACCGCAGCTTTGCCGTCTCGTTGATGCCGCCGGCAACCAGCCTGCCTCCCAGCATATTGATGAAGAAGTTCGCGGCCTTGCCGAGGTCTTCCACGGCGATGCCGTGATGGTCGATCACGGGCGTGTCGGCCAGCGCCGCGGTGTCGGAGACGGCCATGCCCAGCGAACGCGCGGCATCATCGATCAGGCTCCCGACATCGGCGGCTAGCCTTGCCAACAGATCGGTCGAGGTTTTCGAAGCCCCGGCACCAGTTGCCCCCGCGCTCATGCCCGCTGCCGCCTGCCGGAGCTTCGCCAGCCGTTCGGCAATGGCCGCATCCGCGATGGCCTTTTCGTTGCTGCTCATGCTGGTGCTCCTGCGTGAATATTGAAATGTCTCGGTGCTCAGGCGAGGCGCGCGCTCCAGCCGCCATCCACCGGGATGATGGCGCCGGACACGTAGGATGCGCGGTCGGAGGCGAGGAAGGCCGCCACCTGCGCAATCTCCTCCGGCTCGCCCGAGCGGCCGAGCGGCGCTTTCTGGAACAGCGCCTGGTCGGGATAGAGCTCGGCGGCTTCCTTGCCGAGTCCCTCGGTCAGCACGAATCCCGGGCAGATCGCATTGGCGCGAATCCCCGCGGCGCCGTAATCGATGGCCGCCACCTTGGTCGCGGCAATGATGCCGGCCTTCGACGAGGCGTACGCCACGGTGCCGCGCGTGCTGGCGTTGAGCCCGCCCACCGAGGACCAGTTGACGATCGAACCCCCGCCCTGCTTCACCATGACCGGGATGACGTGCTTCATGCCGAGGTACACGCTCCTCAGGTTTACCGCGATCACCTTGTCGAAGGTCTCCAGCGGCATGTCGGCAACCTTCGCGTACAGCCCGATGCCGACCACATTGCACAGCGCGTCGATGCGACCGAATTCTTCAACCGCCTTCCGGATCATCGCGGCGACCTGGTCCTCCTTCGACACATCGACGCGGAACGGGATGGCGTTCGGCCCGGCCTGCTTTGCGATTTTCTCTTCGTTGCCGCTGATGTCCGCGGCCAGCACGCGAGCGCCTTCTTTGGCGAATAACAACGCCGTCGCGCGTCCCATGCCGGATCCCGCGCCTGTCACGATGGTGCACTTGCCGTCGAGCAGTCCCATTTCCTTCTCCTGTTGTGGCGCCGGACAAGGATTCGTCCTGTTGGCGCTGAATGTCCAGCTACGTATCAGCCAGGCCCGCGCTGCTTCCTGAGTCCGTACCAAAGTAATGGCTCGCCAGTTCGTCCGGCGAACCGAGGCTCCGCGGCGTGCCGCGCGCGATGATGCTGCCCAGGCGCATAACGCAGACTTCATCGGCAACGGCAAACACGCGCCCGGCGTTCTGGTCGCCGAGCAACACCGCCGCGCCGCGATCGGCGATGGTGCGCAGTGTTGCGAACAGGGTTTTCGACACCGCCGGCGCGAGGCCCATGCTGGGTTCGTCGCAGATCAGCACGGCTGGGTCGGACATCAGCGCGCGCCCCACGGCCAGCATCTGCTGCTCGCCACCGCTCAGCGAACTGGCGTGCTGCTCGAAGCGCCGGCCCAGCACCGGGAACAGCTCGCAGATGACGTCGAGGCGCTTGGTGTGCAGCTTGGAATCGATGCAGTAGCCGCCCAGCAACAGGTTCTCGCGCACCGAGAGCGGGCCGAACACGCCGCGGCCTTCAGGCACGAAGCCGACGCCCAAGCTTGCGCGCATGGAGGTGGGATGCCCCAACACCTCCCGTCCGGAAATGCTCACGGCACCGGTCGCGGGTTCAAGTCCCATGATGGCGCGCGCCGTGCTCGACTTGCCGGCCCCGTTGGGGCCGACGATGGCGACCACTTGGCCCTTGCGCGCTTCCAAGTTCACGCCGCGCACGGCGCGGATGCCGCCGTAGTGCACGGACAGGTCGCGAACGATGAGGTCAGACATCGGTGCCCACGTAGGACCGGACGACGGCGGGATCGGACAGCACGGCCGCCGCCGCGCCCTCGGCGATCACGCGGCCCTCGGCCAGGGCGATGAGCCGCTCGGCCACGCTCACGAGCACCTCGACGTTGTGGTCCACGATCACCAGCGCCATGCCGCTGGACTCACGCACGTCGAGCAGGAGTTTCGACAGCATGCGCGCCTCGTCGCTCGACATGCCTGCGAAGGGTTCGTCGAGAAAAACCAGCCGCGGCGAGGACGCCAGCGCCCGCGCGATTTCCACCACGCGCTGCGTGCCGTACGGCAGCGAGGCCGGCAACACGCCCGCATGGACGCGGATGCCGCCCATGTCGAGCAGCTCGTGCACGCGCGCCCAGATGGCGCGCTCCCTGCGGGGCGTGCCTTTCGCCTGCATCCCTGCCTGCACGCCCAGGGCGACGTTTTCCGCCACGCTCAGATCCTTGAACAGGCGCAGGTTCTGGAAGGTGCGGCTGATGCCCAGCGCCACCAGCCGGTCGGGCGCGAGGGCCGTGTAGTCCTGCCCGTCGAGCATCATGGCGCCGCGTCCCGGAGCAATCAGCCGAGTCAACATGTTGAGGCAGGTGGTCTTGCCGGAACCATTGGCACCCACCATGCCGAGGATTTCGCCGGCCTTCACCGTGAACGACACTTCATCCACGGCAATGACGCCGCCAAACGCGATATGCAGGCCGCGTGCCTCCAGCAGCATGTCAGTGTCCAGCCTTCGCCTCAGCAGGGTCCACCGGCCCGGCGCGGCGACGGAATAGCCCGAACACGCCAAAAATGCCGGCCGGCAGCAACACTGCCACGACGATGAGGAGGGCGCCGTTCACCACGTCGCGCCATTCGGCCAGCGGCCGCAGGATCAGTGGCAGCGAGGTGATCAGGAAGGCGCCGATGATGGCGCCCATCCAATGCCCGCGGCCGCCGATGATCACCATGGTGATGACCTGCACCACCATGGCAAACCCGTACTGCGTTGGATCGACATAGCCGACGTAATGCGCGTAGAGGAATCCGGCGACCACGCCGATCACCGCACTGATCGCGCCAACCACGAGTTGCAGGTTGGCCACGTTGACGCCCATGGAGTAGGCCACCTTGGGGTCCTGTCCCGCCGCGCGAAGCGCGCGCCCGCGCCAGCCACCGGTCATGAAGGCCGCGACGCCGCATACGAGCACCAGCGCAATGCCGACGTGCCACAGATTGGTGAGCAGCGGGACGCCAAAGATACCCAGCGCGCGACCGGTGTAGTCCATGTGCGACACCACCGACTGGATCACCAGCACGAAGGCCAGCGACACTAGCGCGAAGTACAGGCCCGAGATGCGGCGTACCGGCAGCATGACCAGCGGACCGAACACCACCGCCACCAGCACGCCGATGGCGAGGCCGGTTGCCCCGCCCACCTGCCACTTGGTCGCAGCGAGCGCCGCCGCATAGGCGCCGACCGACATCCAGCCGATGGGGGCGAGCGAGAACGCGCCGCAGATGATGCCCAGCTGCGTCGCGATGGCCACCAGCGAATAGATGCCGCAGAGCAGCAGCGTTGCCGACCACTCGCCGTCCATGGCCTAGGTCCTCACGCTTTCCGATTCGCCGAACAGGCCGTGCGGACGGATCAGCAGCACCACGAGGATCACCAGGAAGGGCAGCGAGCTTTCGATCACGCTGGGCAGGAAGAGCGAGCCCACCGTCTCGCCAAAGCCGAGGATAAACGCGCCGAGCAGCAGGCCGAGGATCGATCCGCTGCCCGCCAGCACGATGATGGCGATGCCCTTGAGCATGAGGTTGGCACCTGAGTAGGCGTCCATGGTCGCGAGCAGGATGGTGAGGAGTAGGCCCGCGATCGCCGCGAGCGCGCCGCAGGCGAACAGCGTCCAGCGAAACAAGGGTTCGGTGCGTACGCCCACCACGCGCGCCATGTCGGGTGAGAAGGCGAGGCCGCGCAGCGCGCGGCCGTACTGTGTGCGCCGCACCACCCACCACGTGACCAAGGTCAGCACCAGCGCCGTCAGCGTTACCAGCACCTGCGCATTGGTCAGGATCAGCGGGCCGAATCGCCAGGTCATGACGGTGAAGAGCCGCGGGGGCAGGGGCTGCGCGGCATGCTTGGTGATGCGGTCCACCAGCGACAGCAGGATGGTTGAGGCACCGAGGCTGGTGATGAGCGACGTCAGTTCAAGCTCCTCGGTATTGAGCTTCTTCAGGCGCAGCGGCCAGAAGGCGACGGTATCGACCAGGAGCGACAGCAGGCCGCCTGCGACCGCGGCGATGACCACGATGACCGGCAGCGGCAGGCCGGTATTCGCGCCGAGCATCACCGTGACGAGGCCGCCCGCAGTGAACAGCTCGGCATGCGCCAGGTTGAGCACCTTCAACACGCCCCAGATCACGCTCAAGCCGAGCGCGAACAGGGTGTAGTCGGATGCCAGCACGAGGCCGTTAAGACATTGCTGCAGGACGAGGTACATCCCGGGTGCCCCGCAAAGGTACTGTCAAGGTCGGCCGCAGATCAGGCGGCGGGCAACAGGATCCTGGCCGTTCCCGGGACGCTGGTGAGCCCTTCCTGGGTATCGAGGCCGACATCCAGCGAGACCAGCTTGCCGTCCTTCGTCTCCTCGATCGCCGTGATCTTGCCCCAGCAGTTTACCTGCGTGTTCGCATGCACGGGCCCGCGATTGCGGTAGCCGAGGAACTTGAGGCGGCTCTTCGGCCCACCCCACTTCATGAGCATTTCCGTGAGGTAACTCGCCAGCAGGTAATCCTGCACCAGCGTGCTGGCATGCCCTTCCGGGCCGGTGGCATACGGATGGTCGACGTGGGTACGGTGCGCGTTCCACATCACCGCGGAAAACCGGAACATGCCGATCGAGGTCGGGTTCTTGGCGAGCGACGGAATGGCGTCGCCTACATTGAGTTTCATCTGCGAGGCTCTTTCCTAAAGCGTTTGGTTGGCGCCGGCGATCAGTCCGGTTGCTTGGCGATCAGCGTATCGACGATGCGCATGATTTTCTGGCCCTTCTGGTTCGTGATGATGCTTTCCATCACGATGAAGTCCAGTTCCCCGCGCTTCGGCGAGGGTTTCTTGTAGTGGTTGATGACCGTGCGGCGCGCGGTGAAGGTGTCGCCCTGATACAGCGGCTCGAAGAACTCGATCTCCTGGCCGCCACCCATGAGGATGGCCCCGTCCTTGACGATTTTCGGGAACAGGCCCTTGGTGACGCCGTCTTCCTTGAGGTCTTCCTCGGCCGGGCCGGCCTGGTACTCGAGCATGGACGAGGCGAACAGGATTGGCGCGATCTTGCGCTCGTAGCCCGCTGCCTTCGCGGCCGCGTCATCGAAGTACACCGGGTTCTTGTCCGTGGCCGCATAGGCGTAGCGCTGCGTCCACATCTCGTCGGCCGGCATCGTGAACTGGTGCGGTGCCGGATCGAGGTTTGCCGGCGGTGCCGGGGTCCTGCTTGCTGCTTTGTTCACTTGACGAATTCCTCTTTACCATTGTTGATCTGAAGCACAGCGCCGGGGCCGATGGCATCCCGGTTCTTGAAGGTCAGCTTGCCGAGGGCACCGTCCATGCCAGTGTTCATCAAGGCAGTAAGGCCCTTCTGAACACACTCGCGCGAGGTGCAGCCCGCCGTCTTGATGGCGCGTGCCACGGCCCACACCGAGTCGTAACCCTGGGCCGTGAAGGAGAACGCGTCCTTGCCGGTCTTCGCCTTGAAGCCTTTGAAGAAGCTCTCCATCGACGGGTACGGCGAGCCTGCAGCAGCATTGGCGGTAACCAGCACCCCGTTTGTAGCCGGGGCAGCCTTCAGCGCCACGCCGCCGGCAAGGCCAGCCTGGCCCCAGATCACGCCCTTGTAACCGGCCTGGCGAAGCTGGTTGATCACCGTCACGGCGCCGCCGCGGGCCAGGAGGCCGATCGCGTCGGGATTGCCCTCGAGTAGCGAGGTCACCGCGGCGCTGAAGTCGGCGGTGGTGCTCACCACGCTCTTGGCATTGGTGACCTTGACGCCGTTCTGCGGCAGCGCACCGTCCTTGTAGGCGCCCCACAGGTCCATCACCGCAGGCACGTCGTCGTTGTACAGCACGGCCGTGCTCTTCACGCCCTTCGCCTTGAGCGCTTCGCCCATGCGGTTGGCGTAGAGGTACTGGCCGACGTCCATCTGGTACACGTACTCGCCCGGCTTGGTGAGATCCTTGATGCCGCCGGTGTTGGCGACGATTAGCGGCATCTTGCCCTGCTGCGCCAGCGGCGCGACCGCGAGCGAATGGTTGCCAATGGTCATTCCGACAATGGCGACGCCGTCGCCGCGCAGGAAGCCGCGCACCGCGGCCACCGCCTGGTCGGTGGCCAGCGCCACGTCAACGTAATTCGCCGCGAGCTTTGCCTCGCCGAGGAATCGCGAGTTGTTGATCTCCTCAATCGCATAGTCCATGCCCTCCTTCTCGGCGATGCCGGCAAAGGCGGCGACGCCGGTGAGCGACAGCGGCGCGTCGATCTTGATGGTGCCCGTAACCTGCGCCGATGCGGCGCCATGGAATCCCAGCACGGCGGCGGCAAGCGCCCCCAGCACGGCAGTACGTAGGGTCGATCTGCGAATGGCGTTCATGGATCCTCTCCTCCTTGGTGTCACGCGGGTCCGCTAAGATGCGCGGCGCAGGCCGGGCCCGGAAAGCCCGGCGGCCGCGATAATAGTTCTTTACTTGCATGTAAGTCAAACAAATATAATCGGCGCCGGAAGTACCTTGCATCGGGCCTTTTCCAGGGTGCCTGTACCGAATCACCGCAATGAGGGGAGAACACATGCATCAACCGGCCAGCGTCCAGCCCATGGCTCCCGTCGTGCCCTTGCCAGCCCTGCTTCACCGGGCCGCCGCGCAATGGCCGGGGCACACCGCGGCGAGCTTTCCGGACGTCGAAATGACCTACGCGCAACTGTGGGGTGCGGCCTGCCACATCGGCAACACGCTGGTGCGCGCGGACGTGCGCCCGGGCGAACACATCGGCCTGCTGATGCCCAATTGCGCGCGCATGCTGGCCAGCCTGTTCGGCGTCATCCTGGCCGGCGCGATCCCGGTGCCGCTCAACACGCGCTACCGGTCCGACGAGCTGCCCTATGTGATCGAGCACGCCGACATGGCCGGCCTCATCACCATGGCCGAGGTCAGCCAGAACAACGCCGGCGAGCTGGTCGATTATCTGCAGCGCGTCGAGGACGCGCTGACGGAGTTGAAGACGCAGTCCGCAGGCCGCCCGTTTTCCATTGCGGCGGCGCCGCGCCTGCGCTTCGTCAGCGCCTTCGGATCCACGCAAAGGCCGTGGGTGACGCCCTGGCAGGAAGGCACGGCCGAAGAATCCCCCGGGCTTCGCACTCGGCGCGAAGCCCCCGGCTTGGACGACGTCGCCGTCCTGCTCTACACCTCGGGCACCACCTCGCGACCCAAAGGCGTGCTGCAGACGCACCGCGCACTCGTCACCACGTGCACGCGCGGAGGGGCACGCATGGGATTCGGCACCGACGACGTTGTGTGGAGTCCCTCGCCCATGTGCCACATCGCCGCCTGGGTCGGCGTCCTCGGCTGCGCCTCGGTCGGAGCCGAATTGCTTACCTCGCCCTACTTTGAGCCCGCCGTGGTTCTGGACCAGCTCGTCGCCCGCCGCGCCACCATCGCCTTCGCCAACTTCCCGGCATTCTTCTTTGCACTCGGCAATCTCATGCAGGCGCGCGGCACGAGCCTGCCGACACTCAAGCTGCTCACCACCGCCGCCGCACCCGCCGAAATTGAGCGCATCCGCAAGCTGTTCCCCGGCGCGTTGCAGGTGTCGGTCACCGGCTCCACCGAATCGGCCGGGTGCATGTGCATCAACGACATGAGCGACTCGCCTGAAAAGCGCGCCGAAACTGCCGGCAGGCCACTGGACGGCATCCGCCTCTCCATCCGCGACGTCGACACGCTTGAGGAAGTCCCGGCCGGCACCGCGGGCGAATTGTGGGTGGGCGGCGTCTGCACGCTGAAGGCGTATTACAAGGACCCGAAGCCGGCACTTACCGGCGCGCCAGACCCTGGCTGGTTCCGCACGGCGGACCTCTTCACGCTCGACGAGCAAGGCCGCCTTGCCTTCCGCGGCCGCATCAAGGACATGCTAAAGGTAGGCGGCGAGAACGTCTCCGCAGCCGAGATCGAGAACTACCTGCTCGCCCTGCCCGCCATCGCGGTGGTGCAGGTGGTATCGGCCCCCGACGATCACCTCGGCGAAGTGCCCGCTGCCTTCATCGAGCTCAAGGCCGGCGCCACGCTTAGCAAGGAGGAGGTACTTGCCTTCTGCCGCGCCGGCATCGCGCGCTTCAAGGTGCCGCGCATCGTGCGCTTCGTCACCGAATGGCCGATGTCCTCGACCAAGATCCAGAAGGAACGCCTGCGCGCCATGCTGCGCGAGCCGCCAGCTCAAGCGCAGACCTGACCCCGGCCTGGGCCATTCCGCACTCTAGTGCACGCATTATGGGGCAATTGCGTGGCGCGCCCGCGATGAGAGCGCCGCTGTAGTGGCCGCGTGCCATGCTTCCAGCGCCCGGCCGGAGCACCCCCGCGCCAACCGAACCGGCCTATTCCAGCGCCGGCCGGCGCTTGTGGAAGTCGGTCCGCTTCTGGTATTCAACCCCGGCGCGAAACAATACCGGCTCGGCAAAATGGGCTGCCACCAGTTGCATGCCGATCGGCAGGCCATCGCCGTCGAAGCCGCACGGCACCGACATGGCCGGGAATCCCGCGGCACCGATTCCCACGGTAAACCTGCTCAACTGCCGGGTGGCACTGATCATGTCCGCGCTGGCAGCGATCCGGGTCGCCACCAGCGGCGTGGTCGGTGTCAGCAGCATGTCGACGTTGTCAAACAGCCTGCGCACATCCAGCCGCCAGTCCCTTAACCAGCGCAGCGATTGGGCGTAGTCGGCAGCCGTGATCGGCACCCCCGCCTCCAGCCTGCGCAGCACCTCGGCGCCGATCAGTTGCGGCTGGCTCTTCATGCGGTCGCGATGCAGGTCGGCCATATCCGCCGCCAACAGGCACAGCGAGGTCCGGGGATGGGATTCCTCCGCGCGCGGCACGACGACATCGCAAATCGTTGCCCCCGCCGCCTCGAACACCCGGATGGCCTCCAGCACGCGCGTCTCGACGTCTTTCTCGAGGTCCTCGAAGTAGAACTTTCGCGGAATGCCGATGCGCAGACCGCGAATGCCGTCACCGAGTCGGGGCAGAAAGTTCTCGACTGGCTGGTCGATGGAGCCCGGGTCGAGCGGGTCATGGCCGGCGATCGCCGCGAACACCCGGGCGACCGTGCTGACCGTGCGCGCCAGCGGGCCAATGGTGTCGAAGGCGACGCTGTCCTCGAACGTGCCGCGGTTCGATACGCGGCCCACGGTGGGGCGCAGGCCAACCACGCCGCACATCGATGCGGGAACACGCACTGATCCTGCCGTGTCGGAACCCAATGTGGCATCGCACAGGCCTGCCGCGACCGCCGCACCGGAGCCCCCGCTGGAGCCGCCGGGAATCCGGGTCAGATCCCAGGGGTTGCGCACGCCAGCGGAAATTTCGTTCTGGCTCGTCCCGCCATAGGCAAACTCGGCCATGTTGTCCTTGCCGAGCAGGATGGCGCCGGCGGCTCGCAGCCGCGCCACCACTTCCGCGTCCTGCCTCGAGACGTAGTCCTGGTAGGTTTTCGACCCCCACGTCGTGCGCACGCCCGCCACTTCGATGTTGTCCTTCACCGACACAAGCAACCCGTGCAGTGGTCCGCCCCAATCGTCGCGCGCATCGAGGTCCCTGGCGGCGCGGCGCGCAGCCTCCGCGGTGACCGTCAACAACGCATTGATGCGGGGATTGAGCCGCTCGATACGCTGCAACCTCTCCGCTGTTGCACGGGAAACGGGACCCACCGCATTGGATTCGGACATGTTGAGTGCCTTGTTGAATGACTTGGCGCCTATTTCAACACAGGCGCGCCCGACAGAATTGCCGTTGGGCGCCCTGAAGCAGGGGAGTTTGAGGGGCGTATCCGGGATCTCCCGCTTGCGCGACAATGCCGCGCGCCACGCTTGGTGCGGTGACAGGGCACTCGGCGATAATAGGACCACCACAGCGGCATCGGACGCCCGTTGGCTCGGTATCCGTGATAACAATATGGTCCATATAGTCCTGCAGACATAGACAACTATAAGAAATCGATAATAATCAACAATAAGGGTCGGGTTTCATGGCACTGCTCCAGATTCTGCTGTTCACCCTCCTCTGCTCGGTCGCCCTGGGCTGGCTGGCGCGGCACTTCCAGTTCCCGTACCCGATCGCGTTGGTGATCGGCGGCGGGGTGCTCGGCTTCATCCCTGACCTGCCCGACCTGCCCTTCGACCCTGAATTCATCCTCGTCCTGGTGCTGCCGCCCATCCTGTACCAGGCTGCGCTGCTCACGTCCTGGCGCGACTTCAGGGCCAACCTGCGGCCGATCGGCCTCTTGGCCATCGGCCTGGTCATTGCCACCACCCTGGCCGTGGGCGCAACGCTGAAATTCCTGGTGCCGGACATCCCGTGGGCCGCCGCCTTCGTGTTTGGCGCCATCGTCTCGCCGCCCGACGCGGTGGCCGCCACCGCCATCCTGTCGCGGCTGTCGATCCCGCGGCGCATCGTCACCATCCTCGAGGGCGAGAGCCTGGTGAACGACGCCTCGGGCCTGGTGATCTACAAGTTCGCCGTGGCCGCAGTGCTCACCGGCGCCTTTTCGCTCACCGAAGCCAGCATGCAGTTCGTGCGCCTGTCGTTGGGCGGCATCGCCATCGGCGTGGCGCTGGCCTTCATCTTCATCACCATCCACAAGCGCCTGGGCGACACCATGATCGAGGTGCTTACCACGCTCGCCGTTCCCTACGTCGCCTACATCGCCGCCGAATCGCTGCACCTGTCGGGCGTGCTCGCGGTGGTGGCTGCGGGGCTCATCCGCGGCAGGTATTCCCCGGCGATCGTTTCGGCGGAGATGCGCATCATCGCGCGCTCGGTGTGGAACATGCTGGTCTTCCTGCTCAACAGCCTGATCTTCATGCTGATCGGCCTGCAGTTGTCCGGCATCGTCGAACGCATCGAAAGGAACTCCACCACCGAGCTGGTGGTCGCCGGCGTGCTGGTGAGTGCGGTGGCCATTGCGGTGCGCTTCGCGTGGATCCACCCGGCGGCATGGCTGTCGCGGGCACTCGCCGGGCGCGCAGAGAAAAACTCCTCGACCCTGCCCGAGCCGGAGCTGGTCATCATGAGCTGGTGCGGCATGCGCGGCATCGTGTCGCTGGCGGCTGCGCTGGCACTGCCCGTCACGATTCCCGGCGGCGCGCCCTTTCCCTACCGCGACTTGATCATCTTCCTCACCTTCGTCGTCATTTCAGCGACGCTGGTACTGCAAGGCCTGACGCTATCACCCCTGATTCGCTGGCTGAAAGTAGGCAAGGACTGGAGCACGCATGAAGAACATCAGGCAGCGCGCACGGCGCTGGGGTCGGCCGCAGCCGCCGCGATCGATGCCGAAGCGCAGGCCGTAGGCGCCAGTGCCGACGTTGCCGCGCGCATCCGCGCCGAATTCGCCGACAAGATCGCGCACGCCACGCCCGATCCCGATGCGCTCGCCACCACGACGGTCCTGGAACCTGGCGCCGCGCTCGCCCGCCGGCTGCGCCGCGCGGCCATCAGCGCCGAGCGCGCGGAGCTGCTGCGCATCTGGCGCGACAACCTCATCAGCGACGAGGTGCTGCACCACATCGAGGAAGAACTCGACTACCAGGAGTCGCACCTGTAGCAGCCGCAATTACGCCGTGATCGGTCCGTTCACCGGCAAGGCCTTCGCGCCCTTGGGTTGACGGGTGGGCTTCGGAGCGATCACTCGGCGCTGATCTTCACGTGCTTGAAGAGCTCGGTCCATTGGTCGATCTCGGCGCGCTGGATGGCCGCGACTTCCTCCGGCGTTCCGGTCAACGGCAGGACGCCCAGTTTTTCCAGGCGCGCCTGCATCTCCGGTGACCTGGCGATGCGGTTCATCTCCGCGTTCAGGCGGTCGATGATCGGCCGCGGCGTTGCCGCCGGCGCCCAGTAGCCGAACCAGACATCCAGCGCAAAGCCGGGGATGCCCACTTCCTTCATCGTAGGCACATCCGGCAGCGAGGGCGCGCGCTTCTCGGTGCTGACCGCCAGCGCGCGCAGTTTCCCCGCGCCGATCAGCGGCAGGCCCTGCGCAGTGCTCACCCAGGTCACCGCCGTTTCGCCGGACACCGTCGCAGCCATGCCAGGCGCCCCGCCCTTGTAGGGAATGTGCGCGGTCTGGATTCCAGCCTTGAAGTTGAAGAGCTCCATGAAGAGCTGCGCGCTGGAGGCAGCGCCGGCACCGGCGTAGTTGATCTTGCCCGGCTGCGACTTGGCCAGCGCGACGAACTCCCTCACCGATTTCGCGGGCACACCCGGGTTGGCCACCAACACCATGGGCGTGGAGGCCATCATGCCCACCGGCTGGAAATCCGAGAGCTTGTACGGAACCGTGGGCACCAGCAGCGCGTTGGTGAGGAGTGCTGGCACCGACATGCCCAGCGTGTAGCCATCGGGCGCCGACTTGGCGAGCGCCGAAGCCGCCACCATGCCATTGGCGCCGGCGCGGTTCTCGACCACGAACGATTGGCCGAAGGCCTTGCCGAGTTCGGCGGCGTAGGCGCGCGTGAGGATGTCACCGCCGCCGCCCGCGGCAAACCCCACCAGCACGGCCACCGCGCGGTTGGGGTAGTTCTGCGCCAGAGAAGGGGTTGCGGCCAGGGTGGCGCCAATGGTCAGCGCCACGGCGCCGAGTGTCTTCCTGTTCAGGATCATGTCCGCTTCCCCTTCAAATGAAAATCGTGGATGCCCCACCTTTGCAACACCGTTTCCAGGCCACGCGACGCTAACTCGCAGGTGATGCGCGATGAATTTTACTCCCCCGCCGCGCGATGTTAAGGTTTGCCCCTCGCGGGAGCCCAAGGACCAGGGGGACATGCAGTGAGCACATCGGGATCGGCATCGATTGGCAACCCCAGGGGCATTGAACGCTTCCTGGGCCATGCGCTTCCGGGCGGCACGTTCACCGTCGAGCCCGACAAGCACGCGCTCTTCCTCGAGGCGGTCGATGCCGAGCCATCACCGCTCGGGCACGCGCACCCGATGTTCTCCTTCATCGCCGCGCATAACGGCATGGGGCTCACCTTCCCGCAGTTCATGGAGTTGCTGGAAGCCCCGCTCGATGCCGGCGCACTGTTCGGCCAGGAAGACCTGAACATCATGCGCCCCTTGCGCATCGGCGAGACAGTAGCGGTACGCGGCAGCATCGTCGAGGCCCGCTCGACCAAGGGCGCCAAGGCGGGCAGCTTCGACCTCGTCACCTGCGGGCTCGAGCTCATCGACGACTCGGGCGCAGTCATCTGCACGTCGCGCGAAACCTACGTCATTCCGCGGAGGGCCGCATGAGTCGCCCGGTTCAGCATCGCGTCAAAGCGGGAGACGTGCTACCCGAGAAGGCGGGGCCCGACATCAACAAGGCCCGCATCAAGATGGTGATGGATGTCATGGGCGACGTGAATCCCGTCCACATCGACGAAGCGCTGGTCAAACGCATGGGCTTGCGCGGCCTGGTGAACCAGGGGCCGTGCAACCTCGCCTACATCACCAACATGCTGGTCGCCTGGACAGGCAACCCGGATTGCGTCAAACGCCTGCAGGTGCGCTTTCACAATCTCGTCGTGCCCGGCGACAAGACCATCGCCGGCGGCAAGGTCACGGCCGTCAACGGCGACACCGCCGAATGCGATGTCTGGCTTCGACTCGCCGACGGCACCACCATGCTGGCCGGCTCGGCCGATGTTGCGATCAATAACAACGGAAGCTGACAAATGCTCGCACACGACCTCGTCCTGCCCAACCTCATCGCCGAGCGCGCAGCGGAATTTCCCGATCGCGTGTTCATGCAGCAGGTGACCGGCGGCGAGATGACGTACCGCCAGCTCCACGAGCGGGCGCTGCGCTGGGCGGGCGGCCTCGCGCAACTGGGCGTCAAGCGCGGCGACACGGTGCTGGTGATGCTCCCCAACTCGTTCGATGCGGTGGCGGCGTGGCTCGCCATCAGCTGGGCGGGCGCCATGGAAGTGCCGGTCAACAATGGATATCGCGGCAAGATCCTCGAATACATCCTCAACAACTCCACCGCGAAAGTGATGATCACCTGCACGCAGTTCCTCGAGCGGGTGGACTTCGTCGCCAAAGGACCGGATGGCTCGGGAGGGCTGGAATCGCTGGAACAGGTGCTGGTGACGGACAGCGACCGTCCAGCGAAGGGTGCGCTCAAATCCGTGGCCTCGGTCGCATCGAAGCTGGAGAACGCCGCGCCCATCAAGCCCGAGCCGATCGCGCACTACGACATCGCCACCATCGTCTACACCTCCGGCACCACCGGCCCCTCCAAGGGCGTGATGATGCCCTGGGCACAATGCCACGCCATGTCAACGGGCTGCATCCCGCTCGACGGCATGGGCGAGGACGATGCCTGGTACTCGCCCTTCCCGCTGTTCCACATGAGCGGCAAGCTCGCCCTCTATGCCTCGGCCCTGTTCAACGGGCGCTTCGTCATCCGCGAGGCCTTCAGCACGCGCGACTTCTGGCCCGAGGTGAGGAAATTCCGGTGCACGGCATCGCTGCTCATTGGCACCACCATGTCCTTCGTTGCCTCGCAGCCGCCCTCGCCGGAGGACCGCAACCATCCGCTCAAGCGCGTGCTGATGGCGCCGATGCCTGCCGACCCCGAGGGCTTCATGCAGCGCTTCGGCGTCAAGATCTGCCAGGTGTTCAACATGACCGAGATCAGCTGCCCGATCTGGACGCAATGGGAGCTCAAGGGCAAGAGTTGCGGGCGCCTGCGCGAGGGCTACGAAGTACGCATCGTCGACGCCAACGACGAGGAAGTCCCCGCCGGCACGCCCGGCGAGATCATCGTGCGCGCCGCGCAGCCCTGGCTGTTGAACGCCGGTTATTACCGCATGCCGGAGAAGACCGTCGAGGCCTGGCGCAACGGCTGGTTCCACACCGGCGACGCCGGTTACGTGGATGCCGAGGGCTGGTTCTACTTCGTCGACCGCAAGAAAGACGCCATTCGCCGCCGCGGCGAGAACATCTCCTCGATGGAACTCGAGGCGATGGTATGCGACTGTCCCGGCGTGCAGGAAGCCGCGGCCATCGGCGTGCCTTCCGAACTCGGCGAGGACGAGGTGAAGGTGGTGGTGACGGTGCGTCCCGGATCGAATTTCGAGCCGCGGATGCTGATCGAGCACCTCATCCCGCGCGTGCCGCGCTTCATGATTCCGCGCTACGTTGAAGTAATGGACGCGCTGCCCAAGACGCCCACCGAGAAGGTGAGGAAGCAGCTGCTGCGCGATTCGGGCATCAACGAGAACACCTGGGACCGCGAGAAGGCAGGGATCGTCATCCCTCGCTAACAGGTGTGTAAGGACCGCGCCGCCTGCTACGCAGGCTCGGCGGCACCGCGAATCCCAGCCCGGGGACCGCACGGTCTGCCCCGTGATCTACGCGCGTGCCTTGTCAGCCTCGTCCAGGAACCCTAGCAATGCTTGCGTGAACTGGTCGTTCTCCTCGCCCACCACCATGTGATGGGCGCCGGACACGTTCACGTAGCGCACCCGCGGCGCGACTTTCTGGAATTCGTGGATGTGCTCCTCCAGCATCACGTCCGACGATTCGCCGCGCACCATCAGCACCGGCAACGGCGTGTCGCGCGCGGCGGCCCGCATGTCGGCATCGATCGCATCGCGGTCAGTGTTGATGTTGAACGGCCCTTCCATGAAACGCGGGTCCCAGTGCCAGCGCCAGCGGCCGTCGGGCCCCTGGCGCAGGTTCTTCTGCAGTCCCCGCGGGTTCTTCGGGCGCGGGCGCCCGAGGTAGGCCGCCACCGTATCGGCAGCGTCCTCCACCGTCGCAAAACCCTCATGCGCGTGCGCGAGCATGAACTCAGTCACCTTGCGCGCGCCCTCGGTCTCGTTGGTGAGTGCCATGTCGATGATGAAGAACCCGGCCAGCAGGTGCTGCCCGGTCGTCTTGTGGTGTGCGCCCTCGGCAAGAAGCGACGTGATTCCCGAATAGGAAGCCGTCACCACCACCGGCCGAGCGCCATGCCGCCGCGCGAGGTCCAGCGCGAGGCTGCGGATGTCGTCCGCAAAATCCGCGTTGCGGTACCGGCCGCTGGCAACCCACTCCGAGTCGCCGTGCCCGCGCAGGTCAACCGTCACCGCAATGCGTCCCGAGCGTGCAACGGTGAGCGCCGCGCCGCGCCACGAATGTCGCGTCTGCCCGCCGCCGTGCAGCAGCAGCACCGGCGAGCCGGCATCGCCGTAGACGTCGGCAACGATGCGATTGCCTTCGGCACCGATGAACGCTTCGGTGCGGGGAGGAACAGGGGCAGTGGTGGATCGACTCATGGGCACGCGCGCGGCGACGTGTGACTAATCGTCTGCCTTGATCGTGACCTTCTTGAACAGCTCGCCCCACTTTTCGGCGTCGTCTTTCAGGAATTTGTCGAATTCCCCCGGCGTATTGGTGAGGCTGAGTGCACCCAACTTGGCAACGCGCTCAGCCATCGCCGGCGTCTTGGTGATGCGGTTGACTTCCGCGTTCAGGCGATTGATGTTGGCCTGGGGCGTGCCCGCGCGCACCACGAACGCGAACCATACGTCGGCCGAGTAGCCCGGCACCGCTTCGGCCACGGCAGGCACATCGGGCAGCGTCGGGCTGCGCTGTGCGGTGCTGACTGCGAGCGGGCGCAGCTTGCCCGCCTGGATCAGCGGCAGCGACTGCACCGTGCTCACCCAGTTGGCCTGCACTTCATTCGACAACGTCGCCGTCATGGAGGGCGCGCCGCCCTTGTACGGGATGTGCTTGATGTCGAGGCCGACTTTCAGGCTCAACAGCTCCTGGAAGAGATGGATCGGCGAGCCGTTGCCCGGACTGCCGTAATTGAGCTTGCCCGGGTTGGCCTTGATGAGATCGATGAACTCCTTGGTGGTCTTGGCCGGAACATCCGGATGCACCACCAGCACCAGCGGCGTGGCGGCGAACATCACCACCGGTGCGATGTCCTTCCACAAGTCGTAGGGCATGTCCTTTTTCAGGAGCGTGTTGGTCACCGTGGAATTGATGGCCACCGCCACGTTGAGCCCGTCAGGCGCCGACTTCGCAACCGAGTCCATGGCGATGATGCCGTTGGCGCCCGCGCGATTCTCCACCACCATGGACTGGCCGAATACCTTTTCGAGTTCCGCGGCATAAGCGCGCGTCAGGATGTCACTGCCGCCGCCGGGCGCAAAGCCCACGACGAAACGCATGGGACGATTCGGCCAGGACTGCGCCTGCGCAAGGCCCGTGAACAGGGACGCGATGACAAGACCGCAGGCCAATGCCTTGAGCGTGACTGCATGTGCTTTCATGTGAACCCTCTCCTCGTTGTGTATTTCCGCAACGCCGCCTGCGATTGCCGTCGGGCGCCTCGTGGCGCCCGACGGCCTGCCACGCTAGTGTAGTGCGCCGTAAATATTAAAACTTAATTGCGATTGCCGTGTCTGTAGTATTAGGAGGGCACAGACATGCGAATCGCACCCACGATCACAATCACCGAGACGCAGGCACGCCAGCTTCAGGCTTGGGCGCGCGGGCGTAGC
>CANJXQ010000005.1 GCA_947478805.1 Betaproteobacteria bacterium
AACCGCCCCAATGACGTGGTGGTGAAGTCCGATGGCAGCATCTGGTTCACCGACCCGCTCATCCCGCCGTTCTATCCGGTGGAGATGGAATGGGCGGGCGTGTACCGCGTGTCGCCCGACCTGAAGACGGTGTCGCTTGCCACCAAGGCAGTGCACGGCCCGAACGGGCTGTGCTTTTCACCTAGCGAGCAGATCCTGTACGTGAACGACTCGCGCCTGCAGCACATCCACGCCTTCGACGTGCAAGGCGACGGCAGCATCACGGGCGGGCGCATCATCTGCCACCTGAAGGACGAGCGCCTGGGGAAACCGGACGGCATGAAGTGCGACCTGGATGGCAATATTTACTGTACAGGTCCAGGAGGGGTGTGGATATTATCGCCAAATGGTCAGCATATCGGCACCATCGCACTGGGCGGCGGCCGGCACGCCACCAACATCGGCTGGGGCGGCGGCGACTGGAAGACGCTGTTCATCACCTGCTACCACGAGATCGCCTGCATCCGCATGAAGATCCCGGGGGTACCGGTGCCGCGGCGGATTTGAGTCGGATGGGCGGCTGGTTGAGACGTGCGCAGTGCGTTTGCTGCGGACTTCCATGATGCACGAGTTGCACGCCGACCAGAGGTTATCTCCGGAAACATTGACATTGGCTCTTGGCGTGTCTCATCCGCAGGCGTCCCACGTCGCTTCGTCCTGATTCTTGGGGAGGCGATAGAATGAATTGGGGGAGCATCTCGGGGCGGCAATCGGAAATGCCGAGTCGCCGAGTCGATGTGGTGCTCACGGATTCGCTGTGCAACGGAATTTCGCGAAGGAGGACTCATGACTCGAGTGTATGACGTGATATCTGCTGATGGTCATATCGAAGCGCCGCCGTCATTATGGGTGGAGCATATGCCGAAGGCCATGCGCCAGATGGCGCCCCGGATCGAGAAGCACCCCAAAGGGGGCGATGCAATCGTCATTGGTGACAAGCCCATGCCCCTGGGACTTACCCTGACAGGCGGCCGGCCGTTCAAGGACTTCAAGAGCGCCGGGCTTTCCTACGACGATCAGCACCCGGGTGCGGGCGGACCTGCCCAGCGAATCAAGGAGCAGGACATGGACGGGACCGATGCGGAGATACTTTTCTCGGCACTGGCTGCCTCGGCATTGAAGCTGGTCAAGGACCCGAAGGCGAACTGCGCAATTGCGCGTGCCTACAACGACTGGGTGTCGGAATATTGTTCATACGCGCCGGACCGCCTGTTTGCCGTGGCGATGATGCCGACCAGCGGCGTTGAGGACGCGGTTGCAGAGGCGCGCCGCGTGGCCGGGTTGCGCGGCATCGTGGGTCTCAACCTGCATGCATTTCCCAATGGGGGCCAGCAAGGCAGCAAGGCCGATGATGCATTCTGGGCGGTTTGCGAGGAAACCAACCTGTGTGCCGTGGGCCATCACAATTTTGGCGGCGAGAGCGAAGGAAGGACAGCGCACCCGACGGCGGGTAGTGACACGCAACCGCTGGAAATCGAGGGCAGTCCGGATGCGGATCTTCCGTACTTTGCCTACCAGTTGGCAAGCCACCTGCCCGTGCCGACGCTGCCCATCATGACCATCCTGCAGATCATCCTGAGCGGCGCTTTTCGCCGGTTCCCGAATTTGCGCTTTCACTTCGCCGAAACCGGCATCGGTTGGCTCCCCTACTGGCTGGAGCAGATCGACGACCGCTATCACCGGCATCGCTTCTGGTCCGATGTAAAGCTGCCGAAATTGCCGAGTGAGTATTTACGGGAACACTTCACCTTCACTTTTCAGGAAGACCATGTCGGTGTCCGCCTGCGTGACCTGATCGGCGTGGACAACATCTGCTGGGCATCCGACTTTCCGCACAGCGTCGGGGACTGGCCCTACTCGCGAGAGGTGCGTGAGCGATTGTTCCGCGGGGTGCCGGATGAGGAGCGGCGCAAGATCGAGGCGCTCAATGTGGCCTGTCAATTCGGGATCATTTCGCAGGAGGAGAAGGCGCGGCAGGCGAAGCTGCCCCGCACCGAGCCTGCCCTGCTGAACGTACCCAGGCGCTGGGCCAGCCGCATGCCCGGGTAATACCGCTACACCTGAGGAGGAGTGTCCGAGCATGACGCATGACGTGTTGTTGCGCGGCGGTACGGTGGTGGACGGAACGGGCGCCGCGAGGTTCACGGCGGACGTGGCGATCAAGGATGGCCGGATTGCCGATATCGGCAAGATCACCGGGACCGCTACGCGGGTCATCGACGCCACGGGCCTGGTGGTAGCCCCGGGCGTGATCGACGTGCATTCCCATTACGACGCGCAGGTTTGTTGGGACGGCCCGCTGCTGTCCTCCGCATCGCATGGCACGACCACCGTGATCCAGGGAAACTGCGGCATCGGCGTCGCGCCATGCAGGCCGCGTGACCGCGACATCTCGATGATGGACCTGGTAGTGCTGGAGGGCATCTCCTTCGAATGCATGAAGGCCGGCATCGGCTGGGAGTTCGAGACCTTTCCGCAGTATCTCGATTTCCTGCGAAAGCGCGGGTTGGGCATCAACCTGGCTGCCTTCGTGCCCCTTGGCCCGCTGCGCCGTTACGCGATTGGCGACGACGCCAACAAGCGTGCGGCGACGCCTGAAGAAACGGCCGGTATTGCCCGTGCGCTGAAGGAGGCCATGCAAGCCGGGGCCTTCGGTTTCAGTTCCACGATGACCATGCGCCAGACGGGTTACCAGGGCGGCAAGCTGCCGACCCAGCTGGCCGATGAGCGGGAGCTGAGGGCATACGCCGGCGTGCTGCGCGAGCTCGGGCGCGGCGCCATGCAGGTGAATGTGATCGAGAGCCTGTCCCGCCCGACCGATTCGGAACTGGCCACGCTCGCGTTGCTGATCGAAGCCAGTGGCGGCAGGCGGGTGACTTACTCCGGGGCCTTTTATCGCGCAGACGATCCCGAAGCCATCGGGAAGATGCTGGAGAAATGCGAACCCATGCGGCAACGCGGCGCCATTCCCCAGTCCACGATGATGGCGCTGACCATCGAGCTGGATTTTCGCAGCCCCATGCAATTGGCGGATGTCGACGCGTTCAAGGAGATCCTCAACCGTCCCACCGAAGAACAGAAGCGTCTCTACGCCAATAGGGAGTGGCGTGCACGCGCCAAGGCGGGCCTCACCGAGGGGCGCAAGCTCTTCGGCACGACCTGGATGAACTGCATCATCCTGCGCGTGCAGAACCCGGCGCTGCGGCCCTTGCTCAACAAGACCATCACGCAGGTGGCCAAGGAGCGCGGTGGCGACCCTTTCGATGTCATGCTCGATGTGGCGCTCGAGGACAATCTCGAACTCAAGATCCTTGGCGCCATGGCCAATAACGATCACGAGAAGCTGGGTCAGCACATCAAGGATCCGCGCATCATGCTCGGGCTTCACGACGGCGGGGCGCACGTGGACCAGTTGTTCCAGGCGGGGTTCCCGACCTACATGCTCGGGCACTGGGTGCGCGAGGAGAAGGTCATCGAGCTGGAGCATGCCATCCGGCGCATGACGTCGGAGCCCGCGGATTATTTCAATTTTCGCGATCGTGGCCGGGTCAGGGCGGGCCACATCGCCGACCTGATGGTGTTCGATCCGGCGACGGTTGGATCGGCCCAGCCGCCTGACCAGGTGTTGAATGACCTGCCGGGTGGCGGCAGGCGCCTGTACGCAACGCCGCATGGGATGGAATACGTCATGGTCAACGGCCAGTTCGTCATCGACCAGGGCCGGCCTTCAGGCGCGCTGCCGGGGAGCATTCTCGACGGCGGCTAGCAGGGCGGCGGTTCCGTCGATTGTCGGTCGTGTTCGGATGGTTCATCCGCGGCCATGAAATTCACACAGGGGGAGAGAAAGATGAAGCAGGTGTTCGGCAAAGCGATTGGAATCGTCGTGGGGCTGCTGGCAGGCATGCTGCCGGTATGGAGCAGCGCATGGGCCGCGGAGCCCGCTCCTGCCGCAGCATGGCCGTCGGTTGTCGATGCCGCCAGGAAGGAAGGCAAGGTGGTCCTCTATACGATGCAGGTGCCGCCGGTGATCGAGCGTATCAAGGCTGACTTTACGAATGCCTACCCGGGCATCGCATTGGAGGCGGCGCGCGTCGGGGCCGGCCCCATGATCGTGCGCGTGGACCAGGAGCGCGATTCCGGCGCAGAGGGACCTGACGTCATGGTGACGGTGGAACTGGTCTGGCTTGAGCGTCTGCAGAAGGAAGGCCATCTGACCAAACCCGTGGGCCCCGCGTCGCGCACCTGGCCTGCGAACTATATGTGGCGCGGTGCCAGTCCCGTGCTGGCCCTCGAGCCCTTGATCATTGCCTACAACACCAACCTCATCAAGACACCCGTCACAGGCTATCGGGACCTGATGAAACCGGAATACAAGGGCAAGCTCGGCATATCGGTGGTGCAGTCCATCGTCCAGGTTGCCTGGTACGAATGGCTGGAGAAGACCAACGGGCCAGAATTTCTCCCCAATCTGGCGGCATTGGCGCCGCGCTTCTATAACGGCACTGTGCCCAACACACAGGCGGTTGCCTCGGGCGAGATTGCCGCCAGCCTGTTCTCGAACCTGAGCATTGCCATGCCGTTGGTCGAGCAGGGCGCGCCCATGCGCACGGTGCTGCCGGCGCCCGCCCTCGGATTCCGCTATGCGGGTGCGATATCGGCCCGCAGTAAGCGGCCGAATGCTGCGCAAGTGCTGGTTGACTACCTGATGTCACCGCGCGGGCAGACCATGTGGAACGGCCAGGGGCAGTCTGCCAGCCCCTTGCCCAATATCCCGGGCAGCCCCGATGCGTCGAAGATCATCGCCTACGACCCGACACTGTATGGCGAGAATGCCATCCCGGTATACATGAAGAAATTCGAGCCGATCTTCAAGAAGTAGTTCCGGCGCGGCGGGTAGGCGGGGTCCAGGTCATGGGCCCGCGCGAGGCCGGATCGCTCCGGCACAACAGCGACTACGCGCTGCTGACCAGTGGCTCGAACGACCACTCGTACAGTGAATCGCCTCCCCGTTCCCCGATCACCATGACGTCCTCGATGTAGACGCGGTGCCGCACGTCGCCGGGATACCAGATGTGAATCGCCTCCACCATTCCGGACTCGAGTTTGCGATCGACGGGTTTCGAGCCAAAGCGGCCGGCTTGTTCGACATGGCTCAATCCCATGCCGTGAAAGGTGATGAACGCGTTTTCACGGCCCCTTAGGTCGGATTTGCGCAGCATGTCCAACGACTTCGATTGCAGGTCGGCCAGATTGGCACCCGGGCGCATCGAATCCTTCAACCAGTCCTTCACCTGCACGCAGGCCTTGTGGATCCTGAAAGCCTCGGGCTCCATGCCATCGCCGATAACCCAGGTCTTGCCGCCGTCCCAGCAGTAGTGGTTGGCGGTTCCGTGAAAATCGAATAGGACATTCGTTCCTCCGACCAGCAGGAAGTCCTCGCTCAATCCGCAATAGAGTGCCTCGCCAGTGGGGTCGTTGTTGATCACTGAAGCCCCATGGTCCCTGACAAAGCCGCCTCGATCGAGGACCCCTCGGTGATAGACGTGGACAATGTCGTTCCAGGTCATTCCCGCCTGCCAGGCGCCCACAGCCCCTTCGATGCCGGCCTGGTTGATGGCTATCGACCGTCGTATCAGCGCAACTTCCTCATCGGTCTTGATTTCCCTGACGTAGCGCATGAAGGACAGCGCATCCACGGTTTTTGCCGACGCAGGCGCAAGCGCACCGGCAAATCGCAAATCGTCGAAGCCAATCGTTCCGCGATCCATGCCCAGATCGCGCATGGCGCGTCTGCATGCCTCGAAGAAATCGGGGGTGTGCTGCTTCAGGGCACGCATGCCCCAAGGGGTGGTGCGTGCATCGCGTGGAACGTAGCGCCTGAAATCCTTTTCGCTCTGATTGCTGTCACCATCATCATTGAGCGGCATGGTGGCACCCCATCCGCCACGCGTGTTGAAGCTGCGAATGTCCTCGATCCACGTCGGGCGATATAGGAAGTAGCCGAGGTTCAGCAACGGCACGAGTGCAATCGGGTGATCGGGGTGATGCCGGGAAGCGAAGACGACCCCATAGGACTCGTCCTGCTCGAACAGGCTTCCATTGAGTCCCGAAGGAGCAAAGCCGCTCAGGTAGTAGACATTGGCGTTCAGGCGCAAAACGACACCGTCGATCCCGCGCTCTTCCATTGCTTCCATGAGGCGGGGCCAATTGCAGAACCGCGGAGGCGGCGGCGGAAGAGCCGGATTCAGCTTAAGAATGCTCATTCGTATGCGTTACTTTCTGAACGTCGCGTTCCACAATTCCCGCTGACCTTTCTCGGCGGGGGCGAACGCGGCGGGTTGGTGGATCTCGACATTGGACCCGTCGAGCGCGCCCGGAATGCCGGGGCGCACGCTTGCCAGATCTCCCGTCCCCGTGATGACGGTCTGCCCCGCGACCGACATGACGTAATCAACATAGACCTGTGCCGCATTCGGCCGCTTCGACCATCCAAGAATGTTGTCGCCAACGGCGAATCCATAAGCCGGACTGGGGATGACCATCTTGACCGGCGCACCCTGCTTAATCAGCGGTAGCACCGGGCTTGCAACCGCGAAGACGAGGGCCGCAACCTCCCCGGACGCAACTGCCTGTGCCCCCGTCACGACGCCGTAGAAACGCGGCTGCTGCGCCGCGAACCGGGCGTTGAAGTTGGGCCCATATGTGCTTTCGAGCCACACGTACCAGCCCAACTGGGGAATCGCTTCGATATCCGTTGTCGCAATGCGGCCCTTCAGCTCAGGCTTGAGAATGTCCCGATACCCGCTGATCGGGTCTTTCACCAGATTGGTGTTGTAGGCGATGACGGCAATATCCAGGCGGCTGATCGGGATCGCGCCGCCCAGCAGCGACTTGGCAGGCCACGTGCTTACCGACGGACCGACGGGTTGACGAATCGCGCCTTCCTTCAGGCGATCCATGTAGTACACGAGATCTGCTGACCCGGCCACATCAGCGCCTTCCGTGCCGGTCTGGCGCTCCTGTTCGAGCTTGCTGATCAGAGCCGATCCGATAATCCGGCTGTGCTCAAGGACGATCCCTGGGTACGCGCTTTCGAAGGCCGTCTTGACGCGCCCCATGGTGGCTTGCGACGCGCTTCCATAGAAAACAACCTTTCCTTCCTTGCGCGCGGCTGCCACGATCTTCTGCCATTCGGCCGGCGAAACGGGTTCGGCCCCGGCTTGTTCCGTCATAAGGAACAAGGCTGCGGAAGCCAGCACGGTGCTTGCACACAGGCTTAACGAGATCAATCGCTTCAACATGGCTCTCCCCCCTCAGGTGGGCGTTACTTCTGGACGGCGGTCGTGGTCGCTTGTTCCGTCACAGATGCACTCGTGTCCGTCCATCCTTCGGGCGGATCACAGGCAACCGTTCCCATTTCCGCCGGAAGAGACATTTCGATGACTTCGATGTCCGCGCTGGCCGATATATCGTTGTGTTTCAGCCCTCCAGGGATGAAGACCATGTCCCCCTCCTTTGCGCGAACGCGCTTCCCGTTCTCGAACTCCAGATCGGCGAACCCTTTTAGGATGTAGACAATCTGGGCATGGCAAAGGTGGTAGTGCCATCCGGTCGGCGGGGTCGGCCGCATGCCCGTTTGCTGGGTGGGGCGTTCTTTGCTGCTGATGATTTGTGCGCGCATCCAACCACCACTGGCTGCAGCAAGGCCCATATCCCGATATTCGGAATAGTCGCGGCGTCCCGGTAATACTGTCGCCGTGTCCCTGCTGACATGAGACCAGGTCATTTTCCTGGCTTGTTCAAACACATCGGTCATGATCGCTCCTCGTCGTCTCGATGCATCACTGCTGATAGGACTTGTTCGCTTGTCCGTGTTGCCAATCAGAAAATCCCGGGGCCAGAATATCATTTCCCATAACAGACCGCGGAAATGCGGCCGGCATTGGTCAGGGTGTCCCGCGTTACTAGAGAATGACCGCCGCTCTTCCGATCCCCTCGCCCCGCACCACCCGCTCCTGCCTGTGCGATGCCTGGTCTTGTCGCATCTGGCTTGGTACTGATGTAGTCTTCCCGTCAGGAAGCGAGCCTGAGTAAAGGGGTCGAGCGACGTCGTGCTCGACGACGCACGCTTGCTTTAATTCTGTGGAGAGACAACGTGACGGACAATGCGTCAACATCGAACAAGCTGAAGGGGAAAGTGGCCATCGTGAGTGCGGCCGCCGGTGCTGGCATCGGTCAGGCGGTGGCGGCGCGCTTCGGACATGAAGGCGCGACCGTGGTCATTACGGACTCGCATGAGCGCCGTGTCGGTGAAGCGGCGGCGCGCTTGTCACGGGACCTCGGGCGCGAGGTGCAGGCTTTCAAGGTGGATGTGCGCGAGAACGCCGATATCGTTAAGTGCGTCGAAGCGACGATGATGGCCCACGGGAAGATCGACATCCTGTTCAACAATGCAGGCATCAACAAGATCGGGCCGTTCTGGGAACTGAGCGACGAAGAATGGCAGAAGATTCTCGACGTGAATCTGTCGGGCACGTTCCGCTTCTCGCGTGCAGTCGCGCCGCACATGATCGACAGGAAGTCGGGTGTGATCATTAATGTTTCCTCGATTGCGGGCTGGATGTCCAACGTGGGACGGGGTGGCCAGGCGGCCTACGCCGCGGTCAAGGCCGGCGTCATGGGGTTCACGCGGGCGACGGCGACCGATCTTGGCCCCTACGGCATCCGGGTGAATGCCATCGCGCCGGGGCTGGTGTACAACGAATTCCTCGAAAAACTGCACGACAAGCCGTGGTTCGAGGAAAAGCGCAAGGAGACCGTGCTGGGGCGCATGGGGAAGGTGGAGGACATCACTGCCGCCGCCGTGTACCTGGCCAGTGACGACAGCAGTTTCATCACCGGTGAAGTGCTCAACGTCAGCGGTGGCTGGTACATGCACGCGTAGCGCGCGCGATCAGCAATTTAGTTAGGCGCTCTTATTCAGGTTTGATGCCAGCCTGCTGCACGACAGCGCCCCATTTCTTGATCTCGGCTTCGATGAACTGGGTGAATTGCTCGGGTGTATTGCCAACCGGATCGACACCCTGATTGATCAGGCGGTCGCGTACGTCCGGCGACTGGACGACGCGCGCGATTTCCTGCGACCACTTCTGCACGATGTCCCGCGGGGTTTTGGCGGGCGCAAGCACGCCGGTCCACGAATAGGCCTCGAATCCAGGCAGCCCGGATTCGGCGACGGTCGGCAGGTCGGGTGCCAGCGGGCTGCGCTTGGCGCCTGCAACGGCGAGACCCTTGACCCGCCCGCCCTTGATCTGTGGGAGCGCATTGAGGAGGCTGTCGAAGCCGAGCGTTGTTTCTCCGGCAAGGATGCTGGTCATCGCGGGGCCGCTCCCCTTGTACGCGACATTCATGATTTCAGTTCCTGCCACCGAATTGAAGAGGGCTGCGGCGAGGTGCGTACTGGTGCCGACCCCCGCAGTGGCGGCGTTCAGCTTTCCCGGCTGCTTCTTGGCCAGTTGAATGAGTTCCGCCACGGAGTTCACGGGAACCTGCGCGTTGACGACCAGCAGCAGGTTGGTGATGCCGATGAGGCTTATCGGCGAAAAATCCTTCACCGAGTCGTAGGGGAGCTTGTACATCCACGGATTGACGGCATGGTTGAGCACCGCGATGGTGACGATATGGCCGTCCGGTGCGGACCTGGCGACGAATTCGGTTGCCACAATCCCGCCGGCCCCGGGACGGTTTTCCACGAGCACCGGCTTGCCCCAGGCTTCGCCCAGTTTTTGCGATAGCAGGCGCGCGATGGGATCGACCGCGCCGCCTGGCGGGAACGGCAGGATCAGGCGCACGGGCTGGCTGGGAAATGATTGCGCTGTCAGTGCGGATGATGACGATTGCGAATGGGCGGCACCCGTCATCGAGGCTGCCAGCGCGACCCCGCAAAATCCCGTGATCAGCCTTTTCTTCAGGAGTTCGGTGCCCCAGTGGCTCGCAATGGAGTTTCGGTGCGCGTTGCGCGTTTGATTCATCATTTCTCTCTCCTGGTTCACGTCGTTGTGTTGAGTCCTGATGCCGGCAATGGGGCGGCCAGATTTCGCGTAGCGCATTGCGAGGCCAAGGGTGGCAGAACCTGCCCCATGCGTCGCATTGACTTTATGGCGCCGCAAGCGAGCCCCGCAGCAGCTTGCCCGGCAGGGCACCGGTATGTTCCCCATTCAAGAGCAGCACTTGTCCGGAGACGATCGTTGCGAGTATTCCCCGGCACTTCTGGGTCAGACGCAGGCCATTGCCCGGCAGGTCTCTCCTGACCTCCGGAAGCGCGGGCAATATGCTTGCCGGGTCGAAGATGTTCAGGTCGGCGACCATGCCCACCCGAACCAGGCCGCGATCGTGAAATCCCCAGGCGCGGGCGGGGGCCAGCGTGATCATTCGAACGCCTTCTTCGAGGCTGAACAAGCCGCGCTCGCGCACCCAGTAGGCGAGCAGCGTCGTGGGGATGGACGAATCCATGATCTGGCTGACATGCGCGCCGGAGTCGGAGAAGGTCACCACCGTCTGCGGATGGCGCAGGATGGTCTCCACGTGCGCCAAGTCGAGATTGGACACCGGTTGCTGGAAGAACTGGTTGAAATCCGTCTCGAGGGCGAGTTCGATCATCACCTCGACCGGATCCATGCCGCGCGAGGCGGCGATGCTGGCGACCGTGGGGTTCATGTTCGGCAGCGCGGTGTGGATGGCGCAGAGCCGTTCGTAATCCGGCGGGCGCGATTCGGCGCCATACCCTTTCGGGTAGGGGCCATGTCGGGCCGCTTGCACCAGTCGCGCGCGCACCTCGCGATCGGCCAGCGCTTTTCGTTGTTCGTCCAGCGGCAGCGCGCGCACCGGCTTCCATTCATCCAGCATGTCGAAGGGCAATCGGGTGCGGAACGACAGCAGGATGGAGATGTCGCGGGCATGCGACTGGCCGAACATGCGACCCCCCGCGGCTGCGGTGGCGTCCAGCAAGTCCAGGCGCAACTTCCAGCCGCCCGGATTCTCGGGTGCGCTGATCAAGCCGAAGGTGACCGGGATGCCGCTATCTACGGCGAGCGTCTTCAGACGGTCCAGATTGCGCAGTTGATGCTCGGGTTCGTAGCCTCGGAAGTCTTCGGCCAGCTCGAAGAGACCACCACCCATGCGACCCATGGTGCCGACCAATCGTTCGACTTCCGACCACTCGGCGATGCGCGAGGCCACCGGCCGGTTGTCCATCATGAGGTGATGGCCGCGTGAAGTGGTGAAGCCGATGGCACCGGCCTTCAGGGCGTCGGACAGCTCCGATTGCATGAGCGCAAGGTCGTCCTCGGTTGCGGGCTGGTCGAAGGCGCGCTCGCCCATGGCCCAGGTGCGCAGGGCGGAGTGACCGATATTCGCCGCGTAATTGATGCCGCGCGGCAGGCGTTCGAGCGCCTCCAGGTAGGAACGGAACCGGTCCCAGGTCCAGTCGATGCCCGCATCGATGGTCGCGGCCTTGATGTCTTCAGCGCGCTCGAGGCTGCTGATGACGAACCGGCGCTGATCCCGCCTTGCGGGCGCCAGCGTGAAGCCGCAGTTCCCCATGACCACCGAGGTGACGCCATGCCAGCAGCTGCTGGTTCCCAGCGGGTCCCAGAACACCTGGGCATCCATGTGCGTGTGGCCGTCGATGAATCCGGGGCTGATGACCCGTCCACTGGCATCGATCTCGCGATGACCCCGCTCGTTGATCCGCCCGATCTTCGCGATGCGTTCACCGGCAATGGCGACATCGGCGCGGTAGCGCGGCAGGCCGGTGCCATCGACGACGGTGCCGTTGCGGATGATCAGATCGAACAAAGAGGGCTCATTCCAATGATGGGATCGACGTGCTCACGAATCTAGCGCAGCGCCGCGCCGCCATCGACCAGGATGTCGATGCCGGTGATGTAGCGCGCCTCCTCCGAGGCAAGAAAACGCACCGCGTTGCCGATGTCCCAGCCCGTGCCCTCGATGCCTAGCAGCGTGCCCTTGAGCCGGCGCTCGCGCTCGGCTGCCTGACGCTTGTCACGTTCGGCATCGGTCTCCGGCGTGTTGTGCTTGTTGGCGAGGCCCATGGGCGTGGCCACCATGCCGGGGAGGATGCAGTTGGCGCGGATGCCGTCGGCACCATGGTCGACCGCAAGGCTCCTTGTGAAGGCGATGATGGCGCCTTTGGAGGTGGCGTAGGCGTTGTTGCCGGCACTCGGATAGATGCCGCCGAAGCTGCTGATGTTGATGATGGAGCCGCCGCCGGATTTCTTCATCTCGGGGACGGCGTACTTGCACATCAGCATCATGCTCTGCACGTTGACGGTGAACACGCGCATCCATTCCTCGGGGGGGAGGTCAACCACCGAGGTGCGGATTTTCGCGCTTACCCCCACATTGTTGACCAGGATGTCGAGCCGTCCGCCAAGGAGGTTCACGGCCTGCTTCACGGCGACGCGGCAGTCCTCGGGCTTGGTGACGTCGATGGGAGCTCCCACTGCTCCCGAGCCCTTCTCCGCGGCGATCATGTTGAGGGTTTCCTGCGCTGCCGCCGGGTTCTGGTCCACCACCAGCACCTTGGCGCCGCTTCGCGCAAGGAGGATCGCCGCTGCGCGGCCATTGCCGATGCCGGGGGCGCTCGAGCCCGCGCCAGTCACCAGGGCTGTCTTGCCTTTGAGTCGGTCATCCATTCTCTGTTCCGTAACGATTGGGTATGGGGAATTGTAGGCCGAAAGCCGCGTATCGATTCCGCCGTACTGGTGCCATGGCCTGGCTCACAAAGCGCCGTATCATCCAAAATTGGAAAAATGCCCTGAGGAGGAAGTCACAATGACCAATAACGGCGGCGCACCCGAGAGTTCCATCGCGCTCATCCGCGCTACCGGCAAGCGCCTCAGCAACTGGGGGCGGTGGGGGGAGGACGACGAGCGCGGCACGCTGAACTACATCACGCCGGATGCGATCCGTCATGCCACCACGCTGGTGAAGACCGGCGCCACGGTGCGCCTCGGGCTCAACTACGACGCCAATGGACCGCAGATCCCGAGCCCCAGCGGGCGCTTCAATCCGATCCACGTCATGACCCGGCATGCGGGGGACGCGGAGCTTTGCGAGCATCCGGCACCCATGGAATTCGGCTATGCCGATGACATTGTCACCATGCCGCTCCAGTGCAGCACGCAGTGGGATGGCCTCGCGCACATCTACTACGACAAACAGATGTACAACGGCTACAGCACCAATCAGGTGTTGGGTGGCGGTGCCATGAAGAATGGCATCGAGCTGCTGTGCGACGGCGTGGTAGGGCGCGGCGTGCTGCTGGATGTGGCGAAGTTCAAGGGCATGGGCGTATTGCCGAGCGGCTACGCCATTTCCGCGGCGGAGCTCGCGGCCTGCGCGAAGGCGCAGAACATCGACATGCGCCAGGGCGACATCGTGCTGGTGCGCACGGGCACGATGAGCTCCCTGCTCAAGGGCGACAAGAACACCTACATGGATCCTGTCGCCAACCCGGGGCTCGCCTTCGACACCCTCGACTGGATCTACGACAACAAGGTCGCGGCGCTCGCCTGCGACAACTACGCGGTCGAAGTGCGCCCGAGCGGCGTGCCGGGAATTCGCTTGCCGTTTCATCATGTGGCGATCCGCGACATGGGCTTGTTGCTGGGCGAAATCTTCAATTTCGAGGACATTGCCCGCGCCTGCGCCGCAGATGGTCGCTACGAATTCATGTTCGTGGGCTCACCGCTGCCGATCACCGGCGCAGTCGGATCTCCCCTCAATCCGCTGGCCCTGCGCTGACGGTCCCGGGGAGCTGCGCCGGGAACACGCTCCTTCTCAGGAAGACGGGCTTCTGCCGATCCACTCCGGCTTGCCCTTGACAACGACGCGGCGCAATACGCGCCGGTGGGCGCCCAGGTCGAAATTCTGGATGGCGCGGTGTATCAGGCAGCGGTTGTCCCAGAACACCAGGTCTCCCTGGCGCCATTTGTGCGTGTGGATGAATTGGGGCTGGGTGGCGTGATCGGTGAGGGTCTTGAGCAGGGCCTGTCCCTCGTCGAGCGGCATGTCGAGGATGCGCGAGCAATACATCCCGATATACAGGCTCTTCTCGCCCGTGTCCGGGTGCACCCGGATGAGCGGGTGAATGACGGGGGGCGACTTGAGCCTTTCTTCTTCTGTCGGCGGGCGCCCGGTGATGGTCTCGCGCATGTAGCCCCAGCTGTGCTCGACGCGCAGCCCATCGATTTTCGCCTTCGTGCCTGCGTCGAGTGCCGCATAGGCGCGCGTCAGGTCTGCAAATTCGGTGTCGCCACCTTCGGGCGGGACTTCCACGGCGCAGAGCATGGTGAGCAGCGAAGGGACGGCCTCGTGCGCCTTGTCCGAGTGCCAGAAATAGTTCTCGTAGACTGCGGGTTTTCTCGACGGCTTGCCCTCGGCATCGAGGTTGGTGATGCCGTGCACCACCGAGAAGACATTGCCGGTGGCATCGCGGTTCTTGTGGCTCTCGATGTGGCCGAACCGGCTGGCGAATTCATAGATGTGCTGGTCGGTCATCTGCTGACCGCGTATGAAAAGCAGATGGTGGCGCGTGAACGCATCGAGAACGTCGGGCATCTGCTGGGAGACGTCGGTCGATGCATCGATGCCGCGCAGTTCCGCGCCCAACGGCGGCCCGCAGGCAATGACCTCCATATGTGGAGTCCTGGCAGATGCGGTAGCTGCCCCTGGATTTGCGCTCATGGTCTTTCCTCCGATACCGGTCTGGAAGCATTTAGATCTCATTTCACAATTGAGGGGATACTCCCCTCAAGCTCCCCTACATCAGGGGCCATTTCGGTAATTCTGAAATGGCCTCTTAGTCTTGTCCGAGAATACCGCCCCAGCCTTCTTTTGACAGATTAATATGGCCTCTGGGGTGGGACAAGCGCTTTCTGTCGGGACTCGTGGTGATTCGAATCGCGACGATGAATGCAATCGACGGAATGGTTCAGGGAGAGCGAACAATGATTGTCGGCTTTGTGGGATTGGGAGCGATGGGGGGCGCCATTGCATCGAGGTTGGTCGCGGGAGGCCAGCGCATGGTGGTGCACGACAAGTCGCCGGAACGCGCGAAGGTGTTCGAGGGCAAGGCGCAGATCGCCGACTCGTCGCGCGCGGTGGCCGATGCGGCCGATGTGGTATTCACGTGTCTCACGTCCCCGCAGACCTACGAGGAGGCCGTATTCGGCCCGCAGGGCATCATCGGCGGTTCGAAGATCAGGACCTACATCCACGCTGGCACCAGCGAGTCCTCGCTGCTCGAGCGTCTGGAGACGGCGTTCGCTGCCCGGGGTGTCGATGCGCTGGATGCGCCGGTGACGGGAGGCGTTGCACGGGGCGTGAATGGCACGCTGACGGTCATGGTTGCCGGCAAGCGCAAGGTGTTCGACGACATGATGCCGCTGTTCCGTAACTACGGCACCAAGGTGGTCCATGTGAGTGACCGGGTCGGTGCCGCGCAGCGACTCAAGCACGTCAACAGCATGCTCTCGGCCGCCAATCTCGCCATTGCCTGCGAGGCACTGCTGGTGGCCCACAAGGCGGGGCTTTCGCTGGAAGCGACGCTGGATGTGCTCAACAACGGCACGGGGCAGAGCATTGCCACGCTGGACAAGATCCCGAAGCAGGTGTTTACGCGCGCGTTCAACCACGGCGGAGCCATCGAGCTCATGATCAAGGACATCCGCGCGTTCATCGGCGCGGCGCATGATTTCGATGTCCCGGCGCCGATGTGCGAGGCGGTGGTGAGCGCATTCGTGAAAGCGGCGGACGAGCTGGGGGGCAACGTTGACGTCACCGCCGTCATGCGCTCGATCGAACGGGCTGCCGGATTCGAGCTGCCTGTGGTGGGACCCGGCGCGACTACTCCGGCTTGACACCCATTTTCTTGGCCATGTCGGCGTACAAGGCAGCTTCTTCCAACAGCTTCTTGTAAGCGGACTCGGGCGTGTCCCCGACCGTGTCCATGCTCATTTTCGCCAGCCCGTCCTTCACCGCCTGGGTTCGCAAGGCCTGGATGGCGGCGTTGTACAGCTTGTCGACCACCGGCTTCGGCGCCTCGGTTCGGATGTTCAGGGTGTATTCCGGGTCCCGAATCTGCGCCAGCCCCAGCTCCTTGAAGGTCGGGACATCGGGGTATTTCGCGAGGCGCGCCTCGCCGCTCACCGCCACTGGCCGGATGGCGTCCTTGAACGTCTGCAGGTTGGAATCATTGGTGATGACCAGCTGGATCTGGTTGGTCGCCACCGCCTGGATCAGCGGGCCGGCGCCCGAGAAGGGAACGTGGACGATGTCCATCCCCAGCTGCCTGATGGCTGATTCGATCACCATCTGGATGGACAGGTTGTTCGAACCGTAATTCAGCTTGCCGGGGTTGGCCTTCGCATACGCCACCATCTGGTTGAAGTTCGACCAGGGTTGCTTGATGGGCGTGACGAAGAATGCCTTGATGCCGAAGACGGTGGTAATGGGCTTGAGATCCTTGAGCGGATCGAATTTGAGGTTCTTTACCTGGACCGGAAGGCTGGCCAGCGGCGACACATAGGTGAATATGGTCGTGTACCCGTCGGCCGGGGCGTTCATCACATACTCAAGGCCGATGAGCTGGTTTCCTCCGGGCTTGGGCTCGACGATCACGGTCTGGCCGAGGAACTTGGTCATCTCCTGGCTGAGAACACGCGCCGCAAGGTCGGCAATGCTGCCTGCCGAATTGGCCACGACAATCCGCACTGGTTTCGCCGGAAATTCCTGCGCGATGGCCGTGGCCCCAAACGCCAAAGCCCCCGCCCCCAACAATGCCAAGCCACTCAACAGTCGTGCCTTCATCGCCTTCCTCCCGTCGAATTGAATTTCCCCGCAATCTTCGAAGCGTGCTTCGTTACCACCAGCCGCCGTCCACTCCCAATGCCTGCCCTGTCACAAATGCTGCAGCATCCGAAGCCAGGAACGCGATGACGCCTGCAACATCCTCCGGTGTCCCGAGCCTGCCGATCGGTACCGCTTTCGCCCGCTCGGCGATTGCGGCCGCCTGGTCGCCGCCGAATTCGCGCTGGTTGGTGCTTGTCGCGCGCGAGGTGAGTATCGGTCCGGGCATGATTGCATTGATCGTGATTCCACTGTCGGCAAGGTCGATGGCCAGCGCCTTGGTCAACCCGACCACGGCGGCCTTCGATGCCACGTAGGCGGTGCGACGCGGGCTTCCGCGCCCAACCGCCTTTGACGACAGGTTGATGATGCGGCCCCACTTCTGTTTGCGCATCCAGGGGATCGCTGCCTTGCACATCAGGAACGGCCCCCTGGCGTTCACCGCCATGACGTAATCCCATGCCTCGACCGGAACGTTTTCGATGTCGTTGCGGTCGGCGCCGTGAGGCGCAGCGGCATTGTTGACCAGCACGTCGAGGCGACCGTATCGACGGGTGGCTTCCTCGACCATGCGCTGCGCATCGGCCTCGACGCTTACGTCGCCGACGACTGCCGAGGCCTTGCCCCCATTGCGCGAAATTTCCTCGACCAGGCTCTCCAGGCCGTTCCAGCCCCGTCCGGTCTGGCCGGCGATGTCGTGCTGATTGGCGGCGCCGGTGGCAGTGATATCGGCGGAAACTACCGTGAACCCTGCGGCGGCCAAAGCCAGCGCCGTCGATCTTCCGATGCCCACCTGCTTGCCGCATCCGGTGACCAGGGCGACCCGATTCGTGCTCTGCATGCGAATCCTCGAGGAAGGGGAACTGTAGTGGCCGATAGGCCGGGAACGACCGACCCAGTTTAGACAGAATCAATCCGATGATCAACGAAACAAGCATGGTCATGGCCAAGAGCGATATTGGCAACCGTTCGCCTGCGTCGGGATCATGCCTCAGGGGCTGCTATTGCGGGCGGGGCGTCGTACTATTAGGCATTGATCGTGCACCGCGGTTCGGGAGGGGAGATGGACGCAGCGCAGCAGGATGAACTCAATAAACAGGACCTAGTCACGGCCAACCATATCCTGGCGCACCAGGGAATCCTCGATGCCTTCGGGCATGTCAGCGTGCGCTCCGTGGTGAACCCCGGCCGCTATTTCATGTCGCGGTCCAGCGCCCCCGCCATGGTCGCGCCGGACGACGTGATGGAGTTCGACCTCGACGGCAATCCCCTGGATGCGCGCGGCCGCAAGGTCTATGCCGAGCGTTGCATTCATGGCGAGATCTTCAAGGCCCGCGCGGATGTCAACGCCGTCGTCCACAGCCACTCGCCCATGGTCATACCGTTCAGCGTCACGCAAACCGCCTTGCAGCCGGTCTGTCACATGGCCTCATTCCTGCGCAAGCCAGTGCCGGTATTCGAGATCCGCGATGTCGAGGGAGACAATAATTCGCTGCTCATCGTCAAGGGGCCCACGGGTGCGGCGTTGGCAAAAACACTAGGGGACAGTTCGGTCGTCCTGATGCGGGGGCATGGCAATGCCGTCGTTGCCGGCAATTTGAGGATGGCGGTATTCCGGGCGGTCTATACGGAACTGAATGCGCGCATCCAGTCTGACGCGCTGCGGCTTGGCAAGGTCAATTACCTGACGCTGCAGGAGGCCGTCAACTTCCAGGCCGCCTTCGAGGGTTCGGATGCGAACCTGCTCCGCCCGTGGGAGATGTGGGTACGCGAACTGGAGAAGGCGTGACGATCGCCGACGTCCGGCCACCGCAACGATAGAGACGACCCTGAATATGCCGAAAAGCATCGCGATACTCGATGAAGACCACGTGGTCGGACTTGTCCATCAGTTGATGAAGGGTGACCGTGCCGCCGCCGAGCCAGGGCTGAAAGCATTTTTTGCCCCCGAGGTTTGCGACATGGATGCGCTGTGGTCGCTCGCCGCGGGCCTCACCGAGGCCGATGGTGTGCGCCTGGTCAAGTGCAAGCGCCCCGAGGATGCCATCGGGTCCGACGTGCTGCTGTTTCGCCGCGGACAGGTCACGCGCGAGATGATGGAATCGAATCCCGCGCTGGTGCTGGTGCAGCGCTGGGGTGAGCGCTCGGACATGATCGATTGCGATGCGGCGAAATCGAGAGGCGTATGGGTGTCGTGCCTTCAGCGGCCCATGTTGCACTATGTGGCGGAGCATGTGCTCCTGCTGGCCCTCGCGCTGCTGAAGAAGCTTGTCGCAAGCGATCGTGCGGTAAGGGATGTGCCCGCGGCCGGTGCACCGGCCCCTGAAGGTCAAATGCGCTACAACTGGCCTGGTATTCCGGGAGTCAATGGTCTTTACGGCAAGACGATCGGCATTATCGGCATGGGGGAGATCGGCTCCCTGGCATGTCAAAAGGCACGTGCGCTCGGCATGAGGGTGCTTTATTTCAATCGCACCCGGCTGCCAGAAGCTTACGAGGTCGCGTGCGGGGTCGAGTACCGGAGCTTGGACGAACTGCTCGAGGAATCCGATATTGTTTCCCTGCACGCGACATTTCACGCAGGCGGGGAAAAGCTTCTCGACAAGGAGCGCCTCGCGCGCATGAAACGGGGCGCTATCTTCATCAACACGGGGCGCGGACAGCTGGTCGACGAGGCTGCGCTGTTCAGCGCCTTGCGGTCAGGGGCGCTGGCAGGGGCAGGTTTGGACGTGCACGGGCGCGAACCACGGCATCAGGGAGACCCTCTGTTCACGCTGGACAACGTGATACTGACCCCGCACCTGGCGGGCGGATCGCGTCTGGGCACCGTGATGGAGATCAGGGGCATCCTGGAGAATGTCCGCGCAGCCTTCGATCGGAGGCCGCCGGTTCATTGTCGAGTGGCTTGAGTGGCGGGTCAACGAGACTGCTTGCGACGATCTGAGAGGGGAATGAAATGAGCGGGGACGGGGGAAAAGATCTCGATGAAATGCGGGCGCAATTGCGCATCCTGGCGGACCGCGCCGAAATTGCGGACATCATGACACGGTATTCTCGCGGTATCCGGAAGAACGACAGCAAGCTGGTGGCGTCCTGCTTCACTCAGGACGCCAGGCTCGAATCGAATGGGCAGAAGCTGGTGGGTGCCGCGGCAATCGAGACCTACTACACGGAGTGGTTCGCCGCGACCTCCAATGGCGGCGGAGGATTCGGGATGCAGCGCATCATGAGCACCCCGTACCTGGCCAATGATGCGGAAATTCGAATCAGCGGCGATACGGCAACGGCGGAGAGTTCGGGGCTCGCCGTGCATGCCGGCAAGCGCGACGACGCGGGGCTGCTCGTCGTCCGCGGTGCCTTCTATATCGACGAATTCGTTCGTACGAGCGAAGGTTGGCGGATCAGCAGGCGATTCCACGGAAACAATTGGGTCTCCGAATTTCCTGCGCGGATCCTTTCATCTCAATAGCGTCCCAGCGTTTGCACCAACGAGAAGGGCGTTGTAGTGCGGTCCTGAGCTGTGCTCGTCCTGACGCAGCTTGAAGCCGCGCCCACGGTCATGCCGCCCGCTGTTTGCAGCAGTGTCCTGCGTGATGTCGGCTTCATGCGGCCTCCTATTCCGCGGTGATCTTCGCCGCGCGCACGATCGCCCCCCATTTTGCATTCTCGGCCTTGATGAACGCGCCGAACTGCTCCGGTGTTCCGCCACCCAGCTCGTTTCCTTGGCTCAGCACGCGGTCACGGAACTCGGGCATGGCGAGCAACTTGTTCATGTCGGCATTCAGGCGGGCAATGATGGCGGCGGGCGTGCCCTTGGGGGCGACGGCGCCCTGCCAGTTGAGCACCTCGAAGCCGGGGACCCCGGCTTCTTCCATGGTGACGAGGTCGGGCGCGAGCGCCAGGCGCTTCTTGCTGGTGATGGCGAGCGCGCGCGTCTTGCCGGCCTGCATGTTGGGCATGGCGGCGTACATCTGCTCGAACATCATGTCCACACGCCCGGCGAGCAGGTCCACGGCTGCGGGCGCGCCCCCCTTGTAGGGAATGTGGACCAGATCGATCTTGGTGAGCGACTTCAACAATTCGGCCGAGAGCTGGTGGCTGCCCCCCAGGCCGCCCGAGGCGAAGGTGATCTTGCCCGGTGAGGCCTTGGCTGCGGCAATGATGTCTTTCACGCTCTTGAATGGCGATGCCTGGTTCACCATCAACACCAGTGGGCCGCGTTCAATGAGCATGACGGGCATCAGGTCGGTGAGCGGATCGAAGGGAATGGTTTTCATCATGGCCTGGTTGACCGCCAGCGGGGCAAAGCTGCCCATGCCGATGGTGTACCCGTCAGGCTTGGCCTTGGCGATCATGTCGGTGGCGATGTTGCCGCCGGCCCCGGCGCGGTTCTCCACCACTACGCTCTGGCCGAGCAGTGGCCCGAGGTAGCGCGCTACCTCGCGTGAACGCAGGTCGGCATTGCCGCCCGGCGCATAGCCGACGAACCAGGTGATGGGTTTGTTGGGGTAGCCAGTCTGTGCGACGGCGGCAGAGGTTGCGCCGAAGCAGAACAAAAGGGCGCCGCAAGCGGCGCCGAAATGCGGGACAAAGGCCAGAAATTTGCGCATGGTCTCTCCGATACGATGGATTTCAAGCAGAAAGAAAGATGATGAACACAGAGAGTATAGTGCGCCGCGGAGAAATATCGCTCGCGTGGCGGGCGATGGGGGCAACCGTGATACTGTCGGCTCACAGGCGTAGGGTTGCAGTCGTTGCGATTGGGTCTGTCCGGTAAGGGGCTCATCTTGAAGATCATTGCAACGGTGCTTGCGGCTTGCGTTGCCACTGCGGCGTTTTCCACTCGTGCGGAAGAGCGTATCAGCCTGCCGAGTCGCCCGGGCGTCGAGACACGCTTTGTTTATCAGGCTGTCGCGCAACCGGCCGCACAGGTCATCCTGTTCGAAGGAGGTAATGGCATACCCGGCGGCAGCAATCCGGGATTTCTCGACACCAGCCGAAAGGTTTTTTCGGATCAGAACATTTCATATGCGATGTTCATGCCACCGTCGGACCACGCTAGTGGCCTGCAAGATACTCGTGGTACCACGCACAGCAACTATCGTGTCAGCGATGACCATACTCGCGATGTTGAGCCCATCATCGCCTGGTTGCGGCAGAAAAGTCAGGCCCCGGTTTGGCTTGCAGGGGTTAGCGCCGGCACCGTATCGGTGGGCTGGCTTGGAACCCGGGTTCGGGAACCGGTCGATGGCCTGGTTTTTTCGTCCAGCATTCTTCGCGGCACCAACCGGGTCGGGACGCTGGGTCTCCAGAACATCCGCGTGCCAACGCTGATCACACATCACAAGGAGGACGGCTGCGAACACAATCCTCCGTTCATGGTGCAGGTCTTCACCAAGTTCCTGCCGAACGAAACCAAGCGTGAAATTCGCCTTTTCGAGGGCGGCGGGGTTCGCGGCCCCGATCCATGCAAGCAGGGTACTCACCATACCTACTACGGCATCGAGCGCGAGGTGGCAACGGCCATTACGGTGTTCATCAAGGACAATAGTCAGCGCTGACCAGGACGAGGGCTGGCGGACCAGGGGCCCGCACGGATATTGAGGCTCGCCAGCCTGCGGTAGCTGTTGCCACTGCTCACCTCGCACCCAAAGCAAGGCAAAATGGGGCGGTGTTCGACGTACTCGCCGTTACCTTTCCCTTCTTCGCGCTCGTGCTGGCGGGCTTCATTGCCGTTCGACGCGCCATGTTGCCGTTGCCGGCGATTCCCGGCCTCAACGCCTTCGTGCTGTTCTTCGCGCTGCCCTGCATGCTGTTTCGCTTCGGCGCAGGTACGCCGATCGCGCAGTTGCTGGACCCTGGGGTCTTTGGCGTCTACCTGATCTGCGCGCTGATCATGGTCGGCTTCACCTTTGCCACCACGCTGAGCCAGCGCGTCGATGCCAACAATGCGGCCTTCGGCGCGTTGACGGCGGCCTTCCCGAACACCGGCTACATGGGCGTGCCGCTATTCATCGCACTGTTTGGCGCGCGGGCCTCGGGGCCGGCGATCGTCACCATCGTGATCGACCTTGTGATCACCAGCTCGCTGTGCATTGCCCTGTCGCGCCTGGGGCGCGTGGACGGTGGCGACGCCCGCAGTGCGGGCGAAGCGGCACGCAAGGCCCTTTACGGCGTCGTCGTCAACCCGCTGCCGTGGGCGATACTCCTCGGTGCTGCATTCTCGGCGTTCGATCTTTCGCTTCCTAAGCCCCTCATGGCCACCATCGGCCTGCTCGCCGACGCGGCATCCCCGGTGGCCTTGTTCACCATCGGAGCGGTGCTCGCGCGTTCGCAGATGAACAGCGCCGACGCGGCGCCGCTCGCCGACTACGTGCCGGTAGCGCTGAAGAAGCTGATCCTGCATCCCCTGCTGGTACTGTTGCTGGGCAGCGCGGCCATCCAGCTCGGCGTGCCGCTCGACCGCTTTGCGCTCACCGTCATCGTGCTGGTCGCCGCGTTGCCCAGCGCGAGCAATGTCGTGATGCTCGCCGAGCGCTACGGGGCCGACGGCGGGCGCATTGCGCGGGTGATCCTGGTGTCGACAACGCTGGCCTTCGTCACGTTTTCGGGGGCGGTGGCGCTGCTGTCCTAGGCTTGGCGATAGGACCGATGTACTGCGTCTGTTTGGCAGTATTCGTTTCTTGGATATCCGATAGAAGGGTATCAATAATGAAACGTGACAGTATTGGACGTTCTGCATTCCGAGCGGAATCGTCATCCATCGCGGGTCGGGTGGTGATTCGCCGGCGGCAGATAGTTTCCTCAGGCATGTCAAAACCGGTCAGACTCGGGTGTCATCAACCCACGAGATCGGAACATCATGAGCCACTCCAAACTGGTGCGCAGCCGGCGCAAGAAACAGCGGACCGAGAAAGACCTCGCAGGCATCGCCAAGCGGGCCAAGAAGGCGAAGAACGCGGCAGCAAGCGCCAAGACGCCGGCTGCCTGACGCATCGCAAGGCCAGGTGCGCCTACGCTTTGCTCGTGTAACTCACGCCCGCCATTTCTGCCATCGTCCGCAGTCTTGATCCGGGACGATCCGAGGGTTTGGGCAATTGCAGGAACAGCACTTCGGCACCTTGCGGCCCGGCCTGAAGCGTCGGCGTGGCCTCACCCGGAGCGACATTGATCAGCGAGCGCGGCGGTGCTTCCTTGCCGTGCTCGATGAGCGCCCCAGTGCACACGAGGTAGTACTGGTTCCCCGCCAATGATGGCTCGCCTGCCACGCTGGCGTTCGGGCCGAGGCGCATGCCCATGACCTTGATGCCGTCGCTGGCGTCCGTCACGAGTGTCTCGCGTGTCGATTGGCCTGCGGCCGGCAGCGGTTTTCCGGTTTCGAACTGGCCATACAGGTTGCGACCGGGCTTGCCGACGATCTTGCTGCGCGCAGCCGGCATCGGAAAGAATCCTGTCACGCATTGGGCGCGGATGGTGAAGAAATCCAGTCCCTCCTTGCCGCCGATGATCGGGCCGTACGGCGTATAGGCATCGGCGTAGTGAAAGGCGACGGGCGCAATGGCGTCCGGCCCCATGCGCCCGCCGCCGCCGACCACCACCTGGAACTGGTCGACATCGTGGAAGTGCGGGTGGATGGTGGAGCCTTCATCCGGCATTTCAACCAGGAATGCCTGGGGGCCTTCGTGAATGGATTTCACGCGGCCGTAGTAGTGGTGCACGGTCGAGGTGTAGCCCTCCCCGCGCGTTGCCATCGACTCGGTCTGTTCGTAATTGACGATCTGCATGCTTGCCCCCAAGGTAGTTTGCCGATGGGGGAATGATAGTCTGGGTCGGCCAGGAGCGCAGCAGCGCCGCAGGGTTCGGCGGAAATGCCGGCGCAGAGCCGAATAGTCACGGACAGGCCGGCATAGTCCGTATAATCCGTCGCTTTTTTGGCCCGATGATTCGGCCCCCCATTTTTTCGGCCGCCCAATGGGTTCTAGTTGCCCCTGGAGCCGATCGGTGAAAGACACATGCTCCTCAAGAACCTCATCATCTACCGGCTAGCAAAGAAGTGGTCCCTGAAGTCGGACGACCTGGAAAAGAAACTCGAAGCCCAGGCGTTGCAGCCCTGCGGCAGCTTCGAGATGGAAAGCCGGGGCTGGCTGCCGCCGCAAGGCGAGCACCGCCTGGTCTATACGCAGGCTCACCACTGGTTGTTGATGCTGGGGGTCGAGCAGAAGCTGTTGCCGGCCTCGGTCATCCGGCAAGCCGCCAAGGATCGCGCCACGCAAATTACCGCGCAGCTCGGCCGCCCGGTCGGGCGCAAGCAGATGCGCGACCTGCGCGACCAGGTCACCAACGAGCTGCTGCCGCGCGCGCTCGCCAAGCGCGCCACCACGCGCGCATGGATCGACACCAAGGGCCGCTGGCTGGTGGTGGACGCGGGTGCCGACAAGAAGGCCGAGGAATTCGTCGATGCGCTGCGGCGCGTCGAAGAGGATTTCCCGTGCAAGCGCCTGGAGACGGAACGCTCCCCTGGTTCGGCCATGACCAGGTGGCTCGCCTCAGGCAAGCCGCCTGCCGGCTTCACTATCGACCAGGACCTCGAGCTGCAGTCGGTCGACCTCGCCAAATCCACCATCCGATACACGCGCCACTCGCTGGAGGGCAAGGAAATCCGCGACCATATCGCGAGCGGCAAGACGGTGATTCGCCTGGGCATGACCTGGAAGGACAAGATCACCTTCGTGCTCACCGACGAGCTGCACGTCAAGCGGGTGAACTTCGTGGACATCATCCGCGATGAGACGGGCGAAGAGGCCGAGGATGCGGATGAGCAATTCGACATCGATTTCGCATTGATGACGGGCGAGCTGTCGCTGTTTCTCGACGATCTCGCTGAAGCGCTGGACGGGGAGAAGGCGAAGGACTAGCCGCGAGGCGCAGTGCCTGTCATCGATGCACGCTGCGAGAAGCCGGCGAACCAGTCCGCGAGCTTCGGGGCCTTGTCGCGCCAGCCCAGGTCGGCAAAGCGAAAATCGAGGTAGCCGAGGGCGCAGCCGATCGACAACGTGCCGATATCAATCCGGCCCGGCAGCGATTCGGCGATGCCTTCCATCCAGTCGACGCCGGAGCGGATCTTGGCGAGCTGGCTCCCCGTCCAGTCGGCCCAGCGCAGCGCTTCCGGCCTGAGCGTGATCTCGTAACGCGCGAGCAGCGCGGCGCCGAGTATGCCGTCTGCAGCCGCATGTTCGGTGAGGCGCGCCCAGCGTTCGCGGCCCGATTTCGGGAACAGATTGCCGCCGAAGGTCGCGTCGAGGTACTCGCAGATCACGACGCTGTCGAACAGGACGGTGCCATCGTCGCAGAAGAAGGTGGGTACCTGGCCCGTTGGGTTGCTCTTGACGATGTTGGCGTCCCGATTGATCGCATGCGCCGCATTGGGGAGTTTCTCGATGCGGTCTGCAACGCCCAGTTCATGGGCCACTGCCATGCACTTGCGCACGTAGGGTGACGAGGTCGAGAAAAAGATCTTCATGGATTGCGCCTTTCATGGTTTGTCGTGTGGTTTGATTGTGACTGGGTACGCAGAAGACTGCAGGGTCAGGATGCTGGGGTGGCGGCCGGAGGGATTGCATTCTGCGTCTCATCGACGCCTGCTGCGCCGTGCGCCATGTGCATTGCCGACACCCAGCCGAAGGTCAGGGCGGGGCCGAGGGAAACGCCGGCGGCCGGATAGGCGCCGCCGGTCAGGGATTGCATGTCGGCTCCAACGACGTACAGGCCGCGGATGGGTTTGCCGTCATCGTCCAGGGCGCGGGCGAACTCATCCGTGTCGATGCCCCACGCGGTGCCGACATCGCCCGGATACACGTGGACCGCGTAGAAGGGCGCTCCTGCCACCGGTCCGAGGCAGGGATTGGGGGAATGGCCGGCATCCCCGAGGAAGCGGTTGTAGGCGCTGCCGCCCTTGTTGAATTCGGGATCTGCGCCGGTTCTGGCGTAGTCGTTGAATCGCGAAACGGTGGCTGCGAGTTCCGAAGCCGGGACTTTCAAGCGTGTGGCAAGTTCCGCAATTGAAGCCGCCCGGATCAGATAGCCGTTGCGAACGAGGTGTTCGAGCGGCCTTCCCCCGGGAAGCGCCAGGCCGAGCCCCCAGCGCCGGATGAAGGCGCTGTCGCAGACGAGCGCTGCGGGAATCGTCGGGACTGTGCGGTGCGACCGGTACATGCCCTCGACGAAGTCGTGGTACGAGGACGACTCGTTGACGAAGCGCTTGCCGGCCGAATTGACCGCGAGCAAACCGGGCTTGGCGCGGTCCCAGATGAGGTGGGGATAGCGATGCAGGCTGCCGTCCTCGCGCCTGAGCACAGACACCGGCGCCCAGTACGCCACGCTCGCAGGCGTCTTGCCCATGCGTGCGCCCGCGCGGCGAGCCAGGCTGATGCCGTCGCCCTGGCTGCCTTCGGCCATCATCGAATACGGCCCGGTGGGTTTCGGAAAGTATTGTTCGCGCATTGTCGCGTCCTGCGCGAAGCCGCCCGTGGCGATGACCACGCCGCGTTGCGCGCGCACATTGAGCGAGCGGCCGGCGCGTTCGATGCGCACGCCATTGACAGCGCTTTCGCTGTTGTCGGTTGTTCTGATCAGTTCGCGGGCTGGCGCAGCCAGCCAGTACTCGATCTCGCGGTCCAGCAGGCTGAGGAAGAGCTGCGCCGCGAGCGAATTGCCGAGGAGAAGCCGTGTTCCGCGGTGATAGCCGCGCAGCCTGTCGAAACCATATCGCAAAACCAGCCGCATGCCGTGCTTCCAGGACGCGAACGAGCGCGTGACGGCGAGCAGGTGGCGCACGTCTGCGAGGTTGACCATCATGCCGCCCAGCACCATGAAATCGCGGATGGGGTCGCGCAGCAGAGCAAAGCGTGCGCCGAGCAGGCGTCCGTCGAATTCCACGGGATCGACGCTGCGACCTCCCAGCGCCGCGCCTTCGCGTTCGGGATAGTAGTCGGGCGAGTATGCGCGGGCGTTGACCTTGAGACGCGTGCGCTGGGTCAGGTCGTCGAGGGCGCGCGGCCCGCAGCGAAGGAACTGCCCGACGAGGGCCTGCGATGCCGCCAGTCCGGCCGTGCTGCGCAGGTAGGCGCGGATGTTCTCCGGAGTGTCGGGATGGCCCGCCTTTTCGGAGAGGGAATTGAGCGGAATCCATAGGGCGCCGCCCGACACCGCGGTTGTCCCGCCGATGCGTGAGGTTTTCTCCACCACCAGCACCGAGAGACCTTCAAGGCTGGCGGTCAGTGCCGCTGCCATGCCGGCCGCGCCGCTACCGATCACCACCACGTCGAACTCGCGATCCCATTGCATGGGCGGGCCCGAGTCCGATGGTCCTGCGAGCCGGACGGCCTAGGACTTATTCTCGGCGCGCACGGCGACTTCCATCCGGCCGATGGACTCGATTTCGGCGAGCATCATGTCCCCGGGGGCGATGCGCGATGCGCCCTTGGGATTCCCCGTCATGAAGATGTCGCCAGGGTAGAGCGTCATGACGCTCGAGGCGAATTCGATCATGCTGGGAACGTCCAGGACCATGCGGCTGGTGGTTTCGTCCTGGCGCAGTTCCCCGTTGAGCCAGAGCCGGATATCGAGGTTGTTCGGCTGGGCGATTTCTTCCCGCGTGACCACCCACGGGCCGAGCACGCCAAAGGTGTCGAAGGACTTGTTGTAGCTCGGTGTTTCATCCCCTCGCATGGTGATGTCCATGCCGATCGAGTAGCCGAGGATGTAATCGAAGGCGCGCTCCTTGGGGATGTTGGTGCCCTTCTTGCCGATGATGATCGCGAGCTCCGTCTCGTGCACGGTCAGGCGCTCCGTGTTGCGCAGCTCGACTCCTTCCGAGGGGCCGACGAGCGCGCTGGTCGCCTTGATGAACATGCCGTGTTCGCGCGGCTGCTTCTTGGTGGCGGCCACGTGCTCCGGGTAATTGGCAACGCCCAGCAGGATCTTGTTCGGGTTCGCAACAGGGCTGAGCAGTCGGACCTTGGCAAGCGGTATTGCGGGCGACTTGTCCGCCAGTTCTTCCATGCGCGGCCGTAGCATCGCGAAGTTGGCGATCACCTGGTCTTCCCGCGGGAAGGGCCAGCGCAATGCCGGCAGGGCTTCGAGGACCGCGGTGACATCGTGGATGCCGCCGTCGCGTACGACGCCAAGGCGGCTCGCATCCGCGGTAAGCCGGGTGTCGCCAGGATGTGTTGGGTCGGCATAGAAGCGGCAGAATCTCACGTTGTCTCCTCGGGTTGCGTGTTGTTTCGGGGCTCCGCCTTGCCTAGAAAGGCACGGTGCCCTCGATGGTCGTTCGGTGCATGCGACGGCGCTGTGGCAGTTGGTAATCGCCGAGCGCATTGTGGATGGCAGCGCAGTTGTCCCAGAGGATGAAGTCGCCCACCCTCCAGCTGTGCCGGTAGACGAAGCGCGGCTGGGTCATGTGCTCGCGTAGCATGTCCAGAAGCTCGTCCGCTTCGGCCTCCGGCATGCCCACGATGCCGACTGACAGCGGCCCGCTGACGTACAGGCACTTGCGCCCCGTGCGCGGGTGGGTGCGCACCAGCGGGTGAATGACATCCGGAACGCTGTCCTTGTTCTTTTCCCGTTCGGCCTGCGTCTTTTTCCCGCCGTCGCCCATCTCCTGGCGCGCCTTGCGTTCGGTAAAGATACGATAACTGTTGAGGACCTTCAGCCCATCGATCCGGCGCCGGGTTTCCTCGGGCAGCGCATCGTAGGCGGCGGAGGTGCTGGCGAACAGGGTGTCGCCCAACGCGACGCCAGCCGCATCGTGCGGCACTTCGAGCGCATAGAGGGCCGAGCCGCGTGGCGGTTGTTCGACAAAGGCCATGTCGCTGTGCCAGTTGCGGCCCGCATCGGCCATGCCGATCGGCCTGCCATTCTCGATGATGTTGGACACGACGAAGATCTCCGGAAATCCCGGAAGGAGAAAGGTGTCGATGAGGAACTTCTCCAGGCTGCCGAAGCGACGACTGAAGTCCGCCTGCTGGCGGGGCGTCAGTTGCTGGTCCCGGAACAGGACCACCCCGTACTGGTCGAAGGTTCTTTCGATTTCAGCGAAGGTCGCATCATCCAGGTCCTGGGACAGGTCGACGCCCAGGATCTCGTGGCCCAGCGGTGCGTCAGCGTAGCGAAGTTTCAGTGTCATTGTGATTCCTGATGCTCACGGCCTGTTTCACGGGGCTTTCGTCGAGTCACGTCACAACCAATTTACGAGGCAGTACCTCTCCATGCCAAGTATATCCAACCCTTTCGTCCGGGTTGCTCCAACGGTCGCAGGCAAGGGGTTGATCGCTTGCCTGTCCTGCATCATTGTTTGTGGTGAAGATAGGCGTTACGTATACTTGAGCCCTACAGATTGCCGAGTGCGCCCGCGGTGTGGTTGGGGGTGCCTTTTACCGAGGAGGAACGTATGTCCAATGCAACGATGATGGCTGCACGAAATCTGCTCCGAGCGGCTGCAGGCTTGTTGGTGATCTGCCTTGTGGCCGGAGCGCAGGCCCAGGAGAACTACCCGAGCCGCAAGAACGTGACGCTCATCGTCACCTATTCTGCTGGTGCGACCGACACCACGGCGCGGATGTTCGTGCCGTACTTTTCGGAAAAGCTCGGGCAGAAGGTGGTGGTCGAAAACGTGCCTGGCGCCTCGGGGAACCTCGGATACGCCGCGGGCATGCGCGCAGCGCCTGATGGCTACACCATCGTCTTTGCAGTGCAGGGCCTGGCCAGCAACCCCGCCTTGTTCGGTGACGCGCCCTACGATCCGATCAAGTCCTTCGTGCCGGTGACGGTGGTGGCAAATCTCTACCAGATGCTCGTTGCCTCGCCGGCGGTGCCTTTCAACAATCTCACCGAGCTAATCGCGCTGGCGCGCAAGCGCCCGGGCGAGCTGACCTACGCGGAGACGGGGGGCTCGGCCCGGTTTGCGATGGAAGTGCTGATCGGCATGGCAGGTAACATGAAGCTCACCAACGTCACTTTCAAAGGCGGCGGGGAGTCACTGAATGCGGTGCTGGGCGGGCATGTCAACATGCTGTGGGATTCCGTGTCCCAGATGGGCGCCCATGTCCAGGCCGGAAGACTCAAGCCGATCGCCTGGGCCGGCGCAAAGCGCAACAAGCAGTTCCCCAACGTGCCGACCGTTGGCGAGTCCGTTCCGGGCTATGAGTACGGTGGCTGGTTCGGCCTGATCGTTCCTGCCGGCACACCGCGCCCGATCGTGGACCGCATTCGAACCGCGGCCGTTGCGGCACTGCAGGTACCGGAACTGCAGCGCAAGCTCGAGGAGGGCGGCAACGAGGTAGTCGGCAGCACTTCCGAGGAGTTCGCCGCGCTGATCCAGAAGGAAGTCGTTCGCTACCAGCAACTCACCAAGCAAATGGGAATTTCCCGCTAAGCGCGCAGCAGACGTCGCCTCCAGGGGGCCCGCCGACGATAAATGCGGGTAGTGAGTCGGTGGACCGCTACAGCTTGCTGAACCGGATCGGCACGCTCGAATAGATCTCGTAGTGCGTCCCGGGGTCGCGCACCAGTGGCCGGTCAGGGTCCAGTTCCATGCCGGCACCGTAGAAGCGGCGTGATATGGACACCAGCGTGCCGTCCACGCCCACTTTGCCCATCGGGTTGCGGCTCCCTGTGACAAGCGGGCGCCCCGGGCAGGCATGCGCTCCGGCGCCGAAGGCGATGCCCCAGGGCGGCGTGTCTTTGGGTTGCACGCGTCGCGGGTTGAACTCGTCGGCGTGCTCGCCAAATCGTGCATCCATGTTGGCAGGAACGAAATACATGGCCACGGACTCGCCGGCGCGAATGGTGCGTCCGCTGGAGAGCGTGACATCTTCGGAGGCGACCCGGATGCGTGCGGGCGGGGCCACGGTGAGGCGAAGTGATTCGAAGGCCGCGCGGCGCAGGAATTCCGGGTCGGTGTCGATTAACATGCGATCTTCCGGGTGCTTCTGGAACCAGCGCTCGAGCCTGAGCGCGAGCGAAATGAACCCGTTGGCAGTGGTCTGCGTGGAGCCGGTAATGAAGCCGTCGACCTCGCGCAGGAGCAGCATGTCGTCACTTTTCCAGGTGTCCTCGCGGTGCACGGTCATGAGGGTGAGCATGTCGGTGGCCAGCGCGTTGATGGCTTCGGGACTGTCGCCCCTGGCACGCGCCTCGGCAATGAATTTTTTCCGGCGATCAAGGGAAGGGGTGAAGAATTCGCGCTGGAATTCGTCGCGCGCGGCGTGGCCGCGCGCGAGTACTGCGTCCTTGTCGTCCAGGCTCCAGTCCACAGTCTGCCCGGCGGTGATGGTGCGCACCTGGCGGATGAAGCGCTGTGTTGCTTCCGCCGATTCAAGCCCGTCGATGCCGACCAGCGCCGCGGCCACGCGGTGCAGGCACACCTGGATGAGCGGCGCGAGATCGGTGCGCACAATGCCGTCTGCGCCGCGATGGACGGCGGCTTCTTCGGCAAGGCAGCGCTCGACGACAGGCACGAGGTGACGGTCGCGATAGCCCGCCACCGCGTCATCGTCGAGCAGGCGCGCGAGGATGCGACGACGTGCCAGGTGCTCCTCGCCGTCGATCATGAAGGTGGTGTCCTTCAACAGGCTTTGGCGCGCGATGCGGTGCCCGCCTTGCAGGAACTTGCGCGAGCGCAGCACCTCGCCGATTTCGTCGAAATCGGTGAGCTGGACCATGCCGGCCACGGCTTCGGCCAGCATTGCGTCGGCAGCGGCTTTCTGGTTCATGCGAGCCTCTCTTGAGATAAGTAGTGGGGCTGATTCAGTCAGGTCGGGCCATTATCCGCGCCGCCTCTTGCCTTTGCAGCGAATTCAACGGGCGTCGGTTGTGGTGCGGTCCGGTCACGCGCCTGCGAGGGTCGCGCGCAGGCGTGCCAGGGGGCGCCCGTCGATGGCCGCAAGGCCCAGTCCTATCAATGTGATGCCGAACCCCTGTTGCACGGTGAAGGTTTCGTCGAGGATGAAGACACCGAGCAGGAGCGCGCTGACTGGCGCGAGAAAGGTCACGATGATGCCGTTGGTGGCGCCCACGGACTTCAGAATGGCGAAATAGAGCAACGGGGTGATGCCGGTGCTGAGGACCGCCAAGGCCAGGACGGCAACGATCGGCAGCGTTCCGGGCATGGGCAGGGTCCAGGGCTGGTCGACGATGAGTGCCACGGGCAGGCTGAGGACTGCAGCGCCGGTTACTTGCCCGGTAGCGGTAACCATCGAAGGCTGATTGCGAAACCGCCGTGCATAGACTGCCGCCAGGCCATAGGAGAACGCGCCGCCGAGCACCGCGACCTGCGCAACGACTTGATCGCCCAGGCCGCGTAGTGCTTCTATGCCGACCATCACGGAGACCCCGGCCATGCCCAGCAGCACGCCCACGAACTTGGGCATTGTCAGGCGCTCGTCGCGCGTTGCGTAGTGCGCCACGACAACGGCGAACAGGGGCGCCGTGGTGTTGAATATCGCGGCAAGGCCGCTGGCGATTTGCTTCTGGCCCCAGGTGACCAGGCAGAACGGCAGAAACAGGTTCAGGAAGCCCAGGATGAACATGTCGCGCCAAAGCTTGAGCGGCAAGATGAAACTGTAGCCGCGCGCGCTGACATAGGCGAGGAGCAGCACCGATCCGATGACCAGGCGAATCGACACCACGGTGATGGGCGGCAGGCCTCGCAGCGCCAGCGCGTTAAAGAAGTATGAGCCGCCCCACAGGATCGCGAGCGACAGCATCAGCGTCCAGTCGAGCAGACCGGGACGCGGGTAGGCCTGGTCGTTCAACGCCTAAGGCCGATCTGTGTTGCGTGCTTGGGCGCTTGCCTCATGCGGCCGCTGCGACCTGCCGTGCAGCCATGGCCTGCGCCACCCGCGAATTGGGCGCGCGACCGAGTGCTTCGCAGATGAACTGTCCGGCAGCGAACACCTTGTCGATGTCCACGCCGGTGTGGATGCCCATGCCGTTGAGCATGTAGAGCACGTCTTCCGTGGCAACGTTGCCGCTCGCCCCCTTCGCGTAGGGGCAGCCACCCAGACCCGCTACCGAACTGTCAACCGTTGCGATGCCCGCTTCCATGGCCGCGTAGATGTTGGCCAATGCCTGGCCCCAGGTGTCGTGGGTATGCAGCGCAAGGCGCTCGACCGGAACATGGCGGGCCACCGCAGCGATCATCGTCTGTACTTTGCCTGGCGTCCCCACGCCGATGGTGTCGCCGAGCGAGATTTCATAGCAGCCCATGGCATCCAGCGCCTTGGCAATGTCGGCCACGGCTTGCGGGGAAACTTCGCCTTCATAGGGGCAACCGACCGCGCAAGAGATATAGCCGCGAATGCGCATCTTGTTCGTCCGGGCAAGATCCACTACCGGACGGAATCGCTCCAGGCTCTCGGCGATGCTGCAATTGATGTTGCGCTGGCTGAAGCGCTCCGTGGCTGCTGCAAACACGGCGATTTCATCCACTCCCGAGGCCAGTGCCGCCTCCATGCCCTTGATGTTCGGCATCAGCACTGGGTAGGCGACGCCCGGTTTGCGCTGCAGGCCCTTCATCACCTCGGCGTGATCGGCCATCTGCGGCACCCATTTGGGTGAGACGAAGGCCGTGGCTTCCACGCTGGGCAGGCCTGCATCGGCAAGGCGGTGGATCAGTTCGAGCTTGACGGCCGTGGGCACGGCACGGGCTTCGTTTTGAAGCCCGTCGCGCGGCCCCACTTCGACGATGCGCACGCTCTTGGGCAGGTTCATGGTTATTCTCCGGGGGTCTTGGGCTTCGCCGGTGGCAGCCAATTCGGGCGGCGCTTCTCGAGGAAGGAGCGCACGCCTTCCTTGCCTTCGGCAGATGCGCGTGCCGTGGCGATGCGCGAAGCGGTGTCGGCGATCAGCGCGGCGTCGAGCGGGCAGCGCGCGACGTCGGCGATCAACTGCTTGGACGCCGATAGCGCGCCCGGACCGCCTTGGACCAATTGGGCCGCCAGGTGCGCGACGCGCTCATCGAGCGCGTGTGGCGCCACGGTCTCATGGACCAGGCCGATCCGCAGCGCTTCCGTGGCATCGAAGGCTTCGGCGGTGAGGAAGTAACGTCGCGCCGCCCGCTCGCCGATTGCGTTGATGACGTAGGGGCTGATGGTGGCTGGCGTGAGCCCGATGCGTACCTCGGACAGGCGGAACTGCGCATCCGTGGATGCGATGGCGATGTCGCAGGCGCAGACTAGCCCCATGCCCCCGGCAAATGCCGGCCCCTGCACTCGGGCAATGGTGGGCTTGGGCAGGGTATACAACCGGTGCAGCATCGCGGCCAACACCTCGGCGTCGGCGCGGTTCTCCTCGAAGCCGAAGCCTGCCATCTTCTTCATCCAGTGGAGGTCGGCGCCGGCGCAGAACGCCGTGCCGCGCCCGGCCAGGACGACGGCACGCACCCGCTCATCGGCGGCCAGCGCGACGAAGGACGCATCCAGCTCGGCAATGGTGGCTTCGTTGAAGGCATTGCGCACCTCCGGGCGGTTGAGCCACACCGTCGCAATGCCGCCGGCAACGTCGATTTCAAGCGTTTGCGGATTCATGCGCAAATTTTCTCACAGTCTCAAGGGTGCTGAGGGCGATGAGTTAATCGTTCGAGCACAACGGATCAACGCTTTTTAGAGCGGTCAAAACCGGCGAGCCGGAACACCCGCCCGTCAATGGCGGCCAGGCCGACGCAGATCAGCGCCATGCCGGCAAACTGGCGCGGTTCGATGATTTCATCCAGCACCAGCATGCCGAGCAGCAGCGCGCTGACGGGAATCAGGAATGTCACCAGCATCAGGTTGGTGGCGCCTGCCACGGCAAGGATCCGGAAGTACAGGTAGTAGGAGATGGCCGTGCAGAAAACCACCAGTCCCAGCATCGCGCCCCAGGTGATTGCGCCCGGCATGGCGAGGTTCCACGGGTGATCGATGACGAGGGCGAATGGCGCCATGATGAAGGCGCAGCAAATCATCGGGCCCGTTGCGGCAACCATGGGCGGCAGCCCCGAGAGGCGGCGGCTGACAATGCTCGCGCAGGCATAGGACAGCGCTGCAAATAGGATGGCCACCTGCGCGAGCACGTGCAGGCCGAGCCCGCGCAACGCATCGATGCCGACCATGACCGTGACGCCCGCAATGCCGAAGGCGATGCCGATGAGCTTGGGAACCGACATGCGCTCGTCGCGCGTTGCGTAGTGCGCCACCAGCACGGTAAATAGCGGCGAAGTGGCGTTGAGGATGGAGGCCAGGCCGCTGGCGATCTGCGTCTGGCCGTAGGAGATGAGGGTGAACGGAATCAGGCTGTTCATCGTGCCGATCAGGGCGAAATTCGCCCACACCGAAAGCCGGTGTTTCATGGACTGGCCGGACATCCGGACGATGAGATAAAGGAATACTCCCGCAAGCACCGAGCGCACCCACACCAGGGTGAAAGGCGGCAATTCGCGCAGCGCCACCTTGTTGAAGAAGAACGAGGATCCCCAGACAGCGGCGAGGGCGACCAGCAGCACCCATTCGAATACGCCCATGCGGTAGTGACCCGGGCTGACGGGTGGCGCGGTGGTCGTGCCCGATGATGTGCTGTCGGTGACTGACTTCATGCGCCCGCCACGCGGGCGCGCAACCAGGTCAGCACGCGACCGTCAATGGCTGCCAGGCCCGCTGCAATCATGAGCATGCCGGCAAGGTGGCGCGGTTCGACGGTCTCACCGACAAACAAGACGCCAAGCAGGATCGCGCTCACCGGTGTCAGCAGGTTGACCAGGATGACATTGGTGGAGCCCACGCTGGCCAGCAGCCGGAAATACAACACATAGGAAATACCCGAACCGATGACGGCAAGACCCGCAATCGACCACCAGGTCGCGGCACCCGGCATCGCAAGTTCCCAGGGGTGGTCGTGGATGAGCGCCAGGGGAATCATCAGGACCATCGACGTGGCTGCCTGCCCTGCCGCCGAGACCACCGGGGGGATGTCCTTCAGGCGTCGCCCGATGATCCCCGCGGTGGCCATGGCCGCCGCCGACACCAGCACTGCGAGTTGCGCCGTGACATGGTCGCCGATGCCGCGCAACGCATCGGGCCCCATGATGACGGCGACGCCAGCCACGCCCGCGAGCACGCCCGCGACTTTGCGACGGGTCATTTTTTCGTCATGCGTGAACACATGCGCGAGAACGACGACGAACAGCGGCGCGGAAGCCGCAAGAATGGCGGCGAGTCCGGCGGAGATGTATGTCTGGCCGTAAGTGGTGAAGTTGAAGGTCACGAAATTGTTGACCAGCCCCATCATGGCGATGCCACGCCATGTGCGCCAGGACTGGCGCATCGAATGGCCGAAGGCATGCACCATGAGGACGAGAAAGGCAGTGGCGAGGATGAGGCGCACGCATACCAGCGAGAAGTGGGGCAATTCGCGCAGCGCGATCTTGTTGAAAAGGAAGGACGAGCCCCACAGCGTGCCAAGCAGGATCATGATCGACCACTCCAGGGCGCTCATGTGCGATGCGCGGGGGGCATGCAGGCGCGTCATCGTGGCTTATCCGGCTCTCGCACCGGGCAGTCGTGAGCCAATCCACGCAATGATCCGTCCGTCGATGGCGGCAAGGCCGGCGGCGATCAGCGCCATGCCGGCGACCTGGCGCGGCTCGATGATTTCAGCGAGGAAGAAGGCACCCAGCAGCAGTGCCGTGACCGGGTTGAGGAAAGTCACCAGCAGCAGGTTGGTGGCGCCGGAGGTCGCCAGCAGGCGGTAGTAGATGGTGTATCCCAGCGCCGTGCCACCGAGTGCGATGCCTCCCACAGCGAGCCAGGTCACGACGCCTGGCATTGGCAGTTGCCACGGGTGGTCGGTGAATAGCGCGAGGGGGAGGAGGAACAGCGTTGTCCAGGCAGCCTGTCCGGTAGCCGACAGCAGCGGCGGCACTGCCTTGAGGCTGCGTCCGAACACGCCGGCCATGGCCATGGACATGGCCGCCAGCACCAGCGCCAGTTCGCCCAGCAGTGCCGGGCTGATGCCGCGCAGCGCGCTGGGGCCGATGATCACGGCGACACCCGCGATGCCAGTCAGAACACCCGTGATCTTGAGCGCGCTCAAACGCTCGTCGCGCAGGAAGAAGTGGGCGAAGATTACCGTGAACATGGGCGCGGAAGCGTTGAGTACTGCGGCAAGCCCGCTGGTGATTTGCGTCTGGCCCCAAGCGTTCAGGGAATGCGGCACCAGGCTGTTCAAGAGGCCCATGATGGCGAAGCTGCGCCACACCCGCCACGGTTGCGCCAGCGAGTGCCCGAGCGCCATGGCCACTGCGGCCAGCGCGGCGGTGGTGATGATCATGCGCAGGCACACCAGGGTGAACGGCGGCAATTCGCGCAGGGCAAGCTGGATGAGGTTGAATGAGCCTCCCCACAGGAAACTGAGCAGGATCAACAGGCCCCATTCCACCGGGCCCATGGCAAAGCCGCCTGTTCGTGAGGTGGTGGGCATGCTCATCGTGCTGCGGGCCCGCTGCGCCAGGCACGCGAACGCAACCAGGCCAGCGGCCTGCCGTCGATGACGGCCAGGCCGGTGCCGATCAGCAGCATGCCGGCGACCTGGCGCGTGTCGATGATTTCATCGAGGAATGCCGCGCCCATCAACAGTGCGCTCACCGGAATGGTCAGTGTGACCAGCGAGAGATTGGTCGCCCCCGCATTGGCGAGCAGGCGAAAGTAGATCAGGTACGCGAACACGGTGCCAAGGATGGCCAGGGAGATCACCATGATCCACGTGGTCTGCCCGGGGAGTGCGCGCGTCCACGGCTGCTCGAAGGCGATGGCCAGCGGCAGTGAAAAGACTGCAGCGCAAATGCACTGGCCGGTCGCGGATACCGCAGTCGGCACGGCGTGCAGCCGGCGCCCAAAAATGCCGGCCAACGCGAGCGTCACGGCGGTCCCTAGCAGGGAACATTGGGCCAGCACGTCCAGGCGCGCGCCGCGCAAGGCATCGAATCCCATGATGACGGCCACGCCCGCGATGCCCAGCAGCACGCCTGTGATCTTGCGCCAAGTCATTTGCTCGTCGCGAGTGAGGAAATGCGCGAAGATCACCCCGAACAAGGGCGTGCTGGCGGTGATGATGGAGGCGAGGCCGCTGGGGAGCTGCACCTGGCCCCAGGCGGTAAACGTGTAGGGCATGAGCACGTTGAGCAGTCCCATGCCGGCAAACCCTTTCCACGCCGAGCGCGGCTGGCGGATCGTCGCGCCAGTGGCCTTGAGGTACGCGAGCAGCAGCAGCGAAGTCAGCGTGAGGCGCAGGAAGATCAGCGTGAATGGCGGCAGCTCGCGCAGCGCGACCTTGTTCAGCACGAATGACGTGCCCCACAAGACCCCCAGCGTGAACAGCAGAGTCCATTCAAGAAGCCCCATGGTGAGTCGGGGCAGGGCGGTGGTGCGTTGCATGGCGGGAAGCTCGGCATTGTGAGGCTTGCCCGGCAGCCAGTCCATCGGGATTTCAGAAGTTCCCACCTGTTTCGGCAGTTGCGGGCATTCTGTTACTGTTGGTGCCCCCGCCGATATCCACTCATTGTGAAACGCGATAGTTGAAACTCATACTCGTCGTTCTTCTCGCCGCGTTGACCAGCACTAGCGTATTTGGCAGCCGGGTCATCGTGTCGCTCACGGCGATTCACCTGGGGGCGAGCCCTGCAGTGGTGGGTGGCATCATGTCACTCTACTTCCTGCCGCCGATCGTGCTCAGCATGTTCATGGGGCGCCTCGTCGACCGCACCGGAGTGGCATTGCCAATGGCGCTGGTGGCCAGTCTGCTCATCGCAGGGCACGTATTGCCCGCGGCCGCCCCGTCGTTGTGGACGCTGGCGATATCCGCTGCGTGTACGGGCACAGCGTTCGTCGGTGCGATGATCGCGCTGAGCAGTGCGGCCGCTTTTGCCGGTCCGCCCGAGGAGCGGGCGGTCAATTTCAGCTGGTTTACGCTGGGCACGGGTTTCGGCGTGGGACTCGGGCCGTTCCTCTCGGGGTTCGCGATCGACGACATGGGAGACCGTGCGGCGTCATTGGCGCTATGTGTGTGGCCCGCGGTAATACTTGCCATTCTGGCGGTGGCAAGGCGCAGGTTGCCCGTGGTCACCGCAGTCTCGACAGTTGGCACTAGCTCTGCTGCGACAGGTGTGCAAGCACTGCCGTGGACCGAGTTGCTCCGCGACAAGCACCTGCGCGCGGCATTGGTGGCCAGTGTCATGGGCCCGGCCGGCTACGAGGTGTTCCTGTTCGTGATGCCGGTGCTGGGGTCGCGCATCGGCCTGTCGGCATCGACCATCGGCACCATTCTTGCGGCCAGTGCCGCGGCCATCTTCGTGGTGCGCCTGGTCATGCCGATGCTGGTGCGGTGGATGCGCGATTGGACCATGATGGTGGTGGTGTTCATCGCCCTGTCGCTGTCCTTCCTGTTGCTGTCGATGCTCACGCAGACCTGGGTCTTGTTCCTGATCTCAATTGTCATGGGTGTCGCCCAGGGCATGGGGCAACCCGTGATCATGTCGATGTTCTTTGCGGCTTCGCCAGAAGGCCGCAAGGGGGAGGCGGCCGGCGTGCGGGGCATCCTGCAAAACACGTTCAGTGCTGCGTCACCGGTGCTGATGGGCGGGCTGGGCACGATCCTGGGACTGGGGCCTGTGCTCGTCGCTGCAGCGGTCATCTATGCCTGGGGAAGCTGGTATGCCCGGCGGCAATCGGTGGGGTGGACCCTGACTTAGCGGTTTGTTTAAAGAAGGGGCACAGCCCCCCTTGATCCCCTAGCTGTTTGCGCTTCCGCAGGCAGGGCAGGCGGGGTCCCGCGTAAGGCGCACTGTGCGCCAATCGGCGCCAAGCGCATCGAACATGACCAGTCGTCCCGACAGCGTTTCACCGATGCCGATGAGCAACTTGAGCGCTTCGGCGGCTTGCACGGTGCCCACCATGCCCGTGAGCGGCGCGAACACGCCCATGACGGCGCAGCGGGTTTCCTCCAACTCTGCATTCTCGGGAAACAGGCAGGCATAACAGGGGCTGTCGTCGCGGCGAAGGTCGAAGACGGCGATTTGTGCATCGAAACGAATCGCCGCGCCGGATACCAGCGCCTTGCGATGCCGGACACAGGCGCGATTCACGGCATGTCGTGTGGCGAAATTGTCGGAGCAGTCGAGGACCACATCGGCCGCCGCGACTTCCCGCTCGAGGGCTTCACCTTCAAGGCGCATGCGCAGTGGGACGACGTGCGTCTCCGGGTTCAGTCGCGCCAAGGTGTCGCGACCGGATTCAACCTTGGGTCGACCCACGGCGTCTGTGCCGTGCATGACCTGGCGCTGCAGGTTGGTCAGGTCGACCGTATCGCCATCGGCCAGCGCGATCGTGCCCACGCCGGCCGCTGCAAGATACATTGCTGCTGGTGAGCCGAGACCACCGGCGCCGATGATCAGCGCGCGCGAATCAAGCAGCTTTTGCTGCCCCTCAACACCGATCTCGGTGAGCAGGATGTGGCGCGAGTAGCGCAGCAATTGCCCGTCGTTCATCGAATCACTCGCAAGAGCGGTTCAGCAGTTTTGGAGTTTACTTGCGGCGCGGGCATTGCTCGTGACTCTCCACGCGAGTGGCAACTTTGAACAATTTCCCGCCGATTGGGCCGCGCGAAAGCGCCGGCTCGCATCGGCGCAGATCAAGCGGCGCGCCTCGGGCAGCGCGTCCGCATTGATCAGTTCTTGGGTGGCGCTTCGACCGGTGCCTGCGCGCTCTGCTGTTGCGGCGTGAGCTTCACCGGCAGGCCCTTGAGGCGATTGATCGCCTGCTGGAAAACGAAGTCCTTCTCGGAGGCAAACTCCATCGGCGTGAACGGTTTAGCGTCTTCGTCCGCCGGTTTTGCAGCCGGCTTGGCAGGCGCCGGGGCGGCCTTGGTGGCGATTTCTCCCGCCTTGCTTTCCGGATTGGCAAGATGCTTGTCCAGGTCCGCTTCGCGCAAGCCGATGGTTGGGCTTGCCGGATCCTCGATGATGAGATCCGGCACGATGCCCTTGGCCTGGATCGAGCGACCGCTGGGCGTGTAGTAGCGCGCGGTCGTGAGCTTGATCGCGGTGTTGTTTCCCAGCGGCATGATGGTCTGCACGGAGCCCTTGCCGAAGGTCTGTGTGCCGATCACCGTGGCGCGTTTGTGGTCCTGCAGGGCGCCTGCAACGATTTCCGAGGCGGAAGCCGAACCGCCATTGACCAGCACGACCATGGGCACGCTCTTTACGGCCGCAGGCAGGTTTTTCAGGTAGTCCTCGCCGCGGCCACGCAGGTAATCCTCTGGCGTAGCGAGGAACTTGCGTCGTGCGTCGTCAGTGCGTCCGTCTGTCGACACCACGAGCGTCTTGGCGGGGAGAAACGCCGCGGAGATGCCGACGGCCCCGTTCAGCAGTCCACCCGGGTCATTGCGCAGGTCCAGCACCAGGCCCTTGAGCGGACCCTGCTTGTAGAGGTTGTTGAGGTGTCGCACCATCGTCTCGCCGGTGTGTTCCTGGAACTGCGATACGCGCACCCAACCGTAGCCCGGCTCCACCAGTTTCGATTTCACGCTTTGCACCTGGATGATGTCGCGCACCAGGGTGATTTCCAATGGCTTGGGCTCGCCTTTTCTCACGATGGTGAGCTTGATCGAGGTCTTGGGCTTGCCGCGCATGCGCTTGACCGCGTCGTTGAGCGTCATGCCCTTGACCGGTGTCTCGTCGAGCTTGACGATCAGATCGTTGGGCTTCAGGCCGGCGCGAAACGCCGGCGAGTCCTCGATCGGCGACACCACCTTGACGAAGCCGTCTTCCATGCCGACTTCGATTCCCAGGCCGCCGAACTCGCCCTGGGTTCCGACTTGAAGTTCCTTGAACGCTTCCTGGTCGAGATATGCCGAATGCGGATCGAGGTCAGTCAACATGCCGTTGATGGCGCCAGTGATGAGCTTCTTGTCTTCGACGGGTTCGACGTAGCCGGACTTGATGGCGCCAAACACTTCGGCGAACGAACGCAAGTCTTCGATCGGCAGCGGGAGGCGCGATACGTCTCGCTGCGCGACCGCCGAGAAATTCAGCGATAGCGCCACACCGGCGACAACGCCGATGAGGACGAGCACGATCTGTTTCACTTTGGTACCCATGGTGGTACGCATTGCCTCATCTCCAGTGCCGGTCGCCCAGCGTGTTTGTGCTGCAAATCCGCCGCGAGGGGCTGGCCGCGGTGTCGCCCTTCATTCAGTCCTGTCGTATCTTGTGCCGATGCAGACTTATTTCAACGTCACCCATTTCATCGGATCGAATGGTTGTCCTTCGTGACGGGCTTCAAAGTATAAACCTGATTCCGTGCTCCCACCGCTGGCGCCGGTCGTGGCGACCGCATCGCCGGAGCGCACCTGGTCGCCAACCTGCTTCAGAACCGCTTCATTGTTCCCGTAGATGGTCAGATAACCCTCCCCGTGGTCGAGAATCAGGAGGTTGCCGAAGCCGCGCATCCACTCCGCGAACACCACTCGGCCGGGGGCGACAGCCCGTACTTCCTGGCCAGAGGCGGCGCGTATGAACAGGCCTTTCCAGGACGGTCCGCCATCGGGCCGAGCGCGACCGAAACGGCCCGTCAGTTCCCCACGGACGGGCAAGCGCAGACTGCCCTTGAGTGCGGCAAAAGACCGCGATATGCCCTGTTCGGGCCCCTGGGATGGGGGTACGGCGTCGTTACGCGGGTTGCGCGGCATGCCCCTGGGATTAGTGCGGGATTTCTGAGCCTCTTCGGCAATGACCTTGCCGATTTCCTCGATCAGTCGGGTCAGGCGGGATTCGTCTCGTTCGAGGCCGCGTACCTGGCGGCGTTGCTCGCGAAGGCGCGCAGACACCTTGTCGAGCACGCCGCGGCGCGCAGTGTGTTCACGAGCCAGGCGATTGCGCTCCGTTTTCTGGCTCGCCTCGATGCGTCGCAGGTCGGCGTTCTTTTCCCGGGTCTCTTCCTGCAGTTCCTTGATTCGGTCAAGGGAGCCGCGAAGTGTCCGCACGAGATCTGCCTGCGCCTTCGTAATGAAGCCGTAGTAATGCAACTCGCGCGAGGTCTGGTTGGGGTCTGCGCCAGACAGCAGCAATTTGAGGTAGTCGGCCTCCCCGTTCAGGTACCGCACTGACAGGAGCTTGCCGATCGTTTCCTGTCGGCGGGCCAATTCCGCCTCGATGCGACGCGTTTCGCCGTTCAATTGTGCGAGTTCCGCCTGGGCCGCCTGTCGTTCCAGCGCGAGGTTGTGCAACTGGCGATTGGCTTCCGAGATGGCTTGTTCGGACTCACGCAGAGCGTCGCGCGCCTCGGTGCGGGTTTCTTCGTTGTCCGCAATTGCTGTCTTGAGGCGCTCGATACGGTTGCGCAACTGACGCAGGTCTTCCGGGTCAGCGGGCGGTTTCGGCTGGGCTGCGCGGCCTGATGCCGGGAAGGCAAGGAAGATCGTTGTGGCAAGGCAAACCAATACTGCTCGCGCGAAGAAAAACTCCCGCAAAGGACTCGCGCAGGTGAGCCAGCCGCGAGAATGCCGCCTCGCTGTCGCGACGGAATCACCGTCGCGAGGCATCATCAGCGGGCTTTCCCCTGATTGGCCACCGCAGCGGCGGCGGCTGCTGCAGCTGCTGCGTCGCCCAAGTAGTAGTTGCGGATGGGTCGCAGGCTTGCGTCCAGTTCATAGACCAGCGGGATGCCGGTGGGAATGTTGAGGCCCACGATCTCCTGGTCGCTGATATTGTCCAGATACTTGACCAGCGCCCGCAGTGAATTGCCATGGGCGGCGATGATGACGCGCTTGCCCTCGCGTACCGTAGGGGCAATCACATTGCTCCAGTACGGCACGAAACGCGCCACGGTGTCCTTGAGACACTCCGTGAGCGGCAATTCCCCTGCTGTCAGCTGGGCGTAACGCGGATCGCTTCCCGAATGGCGCGGGTCTTCCCGCGTCAGCGGCGGCGGCGGAGTGTCGTAGCTGCGCCGCCAGGCGAGCACTTGGTCATCGCCGAATTTGGCCGCCGTTTCAGCCTTGTTGAGCCCCTGCAGCGCTCCATAATGGCGCTCGTTCAGTCGCCAGGAGTGTTGGACGGGGATCCACATGCGATCCATTTCTTCCAGCGCCAGCCAGAGGGTCTTGATGGCGCGCTTGAGCACCGAGGTATAGGCGAGGTCGAAATCGAAGCCTTCCGCCTTGAGCAGGCGTCCTGCGCGGCGTGCCTCATCGCGTCCCTGGTCGGTGAGATCGACGTCGGTCCATCCGGTGAAGCGGTTTTCCTTGTTCCACACGGATTCGCCGTGTCGCAACAGCACGATGCGATGCATGATTTGGGTTTTTTGCGATGCGTTATCAGGGGCCCGTATAATAGCCGATTAACCCATTGGACCGGACGCGCCGCCGGCGCGGATACCTTCTCGTGAACACCGCATCGCAAGACATATTTTCCCTGATTGGCCGGTCCGGGCAGATCGAGCTGGCCGCGCACGCCATGAAGGCGATTGCGCATCCGCTGCGCCTGAAGATTCTCTGCGTGCTGGGCGACCAGGAAGTCAATGTGCAGGACATTGTCGATGCAGTGGGGACATCGCAAAGCAACATTTCGCAGCACCTCGCGATCCTGCGCGACAAGGAAATCGTCAATTGGCGCAAGGATGGTAACCGGGTGTTCTACAAGGTGGCTGACGGGCGCACCTTGACCCTGATCGGCATGATGCGCGAAGTGTTTTGCGGCGAAGAGTCGGACCGGGCCTGAACTGGCGCGTAACGCGGGAAAATTGATGAATATCTGGAAATTCCTCCTCGACAACATCTACATCGTCGCGGTCGCGGTGATCAGCGGCGGCATGCTGGTGTGGCCGATGCTCAAGCGCGGTGCCGGAGGCCCCGCAATCGACACGCTGCAGGCAACTTTGCTCATGAACCAGCAGAATGCCACCGTGATCGATGTGCGCGAACAGTCTGAATACGAAGCGGGCCACATTCTCAATTCGCGCAATATTCCGCTTTCCCAGGTCGAGGCCCGTGCGGGTGAAGTCAAAAAGAACAAGAACCTTCCGGTCATCGTTTACTGCGCGAGCGGCGTTAAATCAGCAGCGGCCGTCGCTGCCTTGAAGAAGAGCGGCTACGAGCAGGTGTTCAACCTCGCCGGCGGCATCGCCGCTTGGCGTCAGGCAGGACTGCCGACGGAAAAGTGACCATGGCCAAAGTCGTCATGTACTCCACTGCGGTCTGCCCGTACTGTGTGCGGGCGGAACGGTTGCTCGTGTCCAAGGGTGTCGCCGAGATCGAGAAGGTGCGCATCGACCTGGATCCGATCAGGCGCCAGGAAATGATGGACAAGACCGGCCGGCGCACGGTGCCGCAGATCTGGATTGGCGAGACCCACGTCGGCGGCTGCGACGAACTGTATGCCCTCGACAGGAGCGGGAAGCTGGAACCGCTGCTTAACGCACCGTGAACCGGGTCGAGCGGTTCCGCCACGACTGCGCCCGCACAACGATTTTCTGATTGGAGCAATGATGAGCGAAGCGCAACAGCCGGTTTTCAGCATCGAAAAGATCTACGTCAAGGACCTCTCTTTGGAGGTGCCCAATGCGCCGCAGGTGTTCCTGCAGGCTGAGGCTCCGCAGCTTGAGGTGCAGTTATCCAATGCATCGCAGAGCATTGACGGCGTGCTGTTCGAGTCTTCGGTTTCAGTCACCGTGACGGCAAAAGTCGGAGACAAGACCTTGTTTCTCGTCGAGGCGGTGCAGGCGGGAATCTTCCAGATCCGCGGGATTCCGGAGGGTGAATTGCCGGCGGTGCTGGGGATCGTCTGCCCGAATGTGCTGTTCCCTTATGCCCGGGAAGCGGTCTCGGATATCGTCAATCGCGCCGGGTTCCCGCCCGTGTTGCTCGCGCCGGTGAATTTCGAGGCGATCTACCAGCAGCAGATGGCGGGCGCGGCGCAGTCGGATGCCGGCCCACGCATCGAGATTGCGCACTGATCGACGCCCCCGATGCGACGCTTGCTCGTAGCCATTCAACTGGCACTTGCATCAGCCGGTGCCGCCAGCGCCTTTGGCGCTGACCTTCGTTCGGTATCGGAGCGCGTCGCCGTCCTCTACGATGCGCCTTCGATCCGGGCAAAGAAAGTGTACGTGGTCGGGCAGTACTACCCGGTCGAGATCGTGGTGAACCTGGACAACTGGGTCAAGGTGCGCGATGTCAGCGGCGAATTGACCTGGATCGAGAAGAAGTCGTTGTCCGAGAAGCGCACGCTGATTGTCACCGTGGCGATGGCCGACGTGAGGCAGGCCGCCGACGAGAAGTCCGCATTGGTGTTTCAGGCCCGTGAGGGCGTGATCCTCGAGCTGTCTGAAATAGGCAGCACGGGGTGGGTCAGGGTGCAGCACCGCGATGGCCAGACCGGCTACGTCAACAGCAAGCAGGTCTGGGGTCTTTAGGCCGCGGGCTTATCGAGGGCCGGCCAGGCGAATATCCCGATGAACATTGCCATTCTGGGTGCAGGTGCGTGGGGCACTGCGCTTGCCGTCTCGCTGTCGAGCAGCCATCGATTGGCCCTGTGGGCGCGCGACCCCGAATTGGCCCGAACGCTGGCGGGCGAGCGCCTGAACAGCCGTTATCTGCCGGAAATCGAATTGCCCCAGTCGGTCGAGCCGACAGGGGATTTTGATCATGCGGTGGCCGATGCGACGTTGCTGATCGTGGCCACGCCCATGTCCGGCCTGCGCGAGACATTGCGCCGGGTGAAATCAATCGATGTACCGGTGGTGTGGGCGTGCAAGGGCTTCGAGGCGGACTCGGCGACTTTGCCGCACCGGATGGCGGTGGCCGAACTCGGGGCTGCGCGCGTGTGCGGCGTGTTGTCTGGCCCGAGCTTTGCGCAGGAAGTGGCGCGCGGGCAACCGACGGCACTGACGCTGGCTTCCTCGGATGCCGTCTTCGCTCGCGAAACCGCGCGCGCGCTGCATCACTCACGTCTCCGGATCTACTACAGCACCGATGTCGTCGGGGTCGAGGTTGGCGGCGCGGTGAAAAATGTCATGGCCATTGCCACCGGCATTTGCGACGGCTTGAAATTGGGCCTCAATGCGCGAGCCGCGTTGATTACGCGCGGGTTGGCCGAGATCACGCGGCTCGGCATGCGTCTTGGCGGGGCTGCGGAAACCTTCATGGGCCTGGCGGGGGCGGGTGACTTGATCCTGACTTGTACCGGGGACCTGTCGCGCAACCGCCGCGTGGGCTTGATGCTGGCGGGCGGCAAAAGCCTTGAGCACATCCTTCTCGAGCTCGGTCACGTCGCCGAAGGCGTGCATTCGGCGCAGGCGGTGCAACGACTCGCGCGCGAAACCGGCGTGGACATGCCGATCACGGATGGTGTGTGTTCGGTACTGTTCGGTGGCGTGAGCGCGCGAGACGCGGTCGGGCAATTGCTGTCGAGAGACCCCAGGAGCGAATCCTGAGTGTGCTTTCGGGGTAACAATTACTGACAGAATAATCTAAGGGTTCTCGTCTCTCCTGAAAAAATATATCAATTACTGACAGAAATTCGAAGCCGCATCCCACATTAGCCAGGCCCAGCCGTATTGATAGTCAGGCGCCGCGCTCGAAGCCCAGCTGCCGCCAGGCCTCATAGACGACGACAGCAACGGCATTGGAGAGGTTCAAGCTGCGGCTGTCGGGAAGCATGGGCAGCCGCAATTGGTGGGTCGGCGGAAATTCTGCCAGCACCGGTTCTGGCAACCCCCGCGTCTCCGGACCGAAGACCAACACGTCGTCCCGAGCGAAACGACAGTCGGCATATCGGTGCGCTGCACGTGTTGTCACGGCAAGCAGGCGTCGCCCCTCGAAATGCGCCTTGCAGGCGGACCAGTCCGCATGGACCGTCGCGTCTTCCATGCCGCCGTAATCCAGGCCCGCTCGCCGCGCGGCACGATCGGATAGGCGAAACCCCAACGGGCGTACGAGGTGTAGCCGGCAGCCGGTGTTGGCGGACAGGCGCAGGATATTGCCCGTGTTGGGCGGTATCTCGGGCTCGTAGAGGACGATATCGAACATGGGCGGGCGTGTTGGAGATTTGACCCAGGGTGCCAACGATGGCATGCGGGTAACGGTAGCCTTGATTGTCCCATGCGGTCCCGCGATTCCCTGCTGGGCCTGATCGGCAGGATGCTGCATATGGCTACTCGCGCGGCCAGGTGCGCGCGACCACCCAATTCTCGACATGGATGGCACCGACGCGCTTGAGAGAGGCGGCCAGTGCATCGAGCGTTGCGCCTGATGTCATCACGTCATCAACGATGGCGACCGATTTGCCCTCGAGTGAAGTGCTGCAATCAAAAGCGCCCCGGACATTGGCCCGACGGCGCATGAGCGGCAGGTCTGCCTGGGCTGGCGTATCGCGCAATCGCTGTGCGGCCTGAAACGTGAACGCAAGCGCCAGTTCGTGCGCCGTGCGCCGACCGATTTCCACCGATTGGTTGAATCCGCGTTGTGCAAGGCGCCGTGCGTGGAGCGGCATTGGAATGACGATATCGATAGCGGTGCTGGACGTTCGTCGCGATTTCACCGATTCGGCGAGCTTTCCTGCAAGGAATGTGGCGAGCGGCAACTTATTGCGATGTTTCAGCGCGAGGATCAGTCGATCTGCGGGGAATTCATAACGTAGGGCAGCGTGGGTCGCGTCGTAGCTCGGAGCACGCCTGATGCAGCGCCCGCAGACCTGCCCCAACGGGCTCGGCATGGCGCAACGGGGGCAATGCGCAGGGGGCAGTCGTTCCAGTGACTGGTCACAGGGTTGGCAAAGGGCTGAATCGAGGCTCGGGGCGCCGCATAAGTGGCAGTCTTGCGGGAGCACCTTGTCTGCAATCGAGTGCATAAATTTGTTGCAATTGTCGAATATATTAGAACTGATCATTTGACATTAATGCTTGGGAGCAGGGATCATTGAGGACACTGGCCGATTAGGAATTGGCCGTAGCCAATTTTGGCGTTGAAAGACTGCAGACAGCTGGCTCGATATTGGGGACCCCATGATTCAAAAGGCTATTCTTTTTGCTCGGCTGGCAGTGTTCATGCTTCCCGGCCTGGTACTGGCGGCCGGGCAACCGGCCGCCGAAACTGTTCGATTGGCATTCATTGACCCGTTGAGCGGCCCATTTGCCAATGCCGGCGAGTCCAGCCTGAGGCATTTCCGCACCGCCATTGAGGCAATCAACGACCGGGGCGCCTCCGGGGTGCACAAGGGTAAGGCGGGCCCGGCGGCCTATCGTTTCGAAATCACAGGATTCGACAACAAGGCGTCGGCACAGGACTCGCTGACCCAGTTGCGGCTAGCCATCGACCAGGGGTACCGCATCATCATCCAGGGGCAGAGTTCCGCGGCCGCCTTGGCATTGTCCGATGCCATCAGCAAGCACAATGGGCGCGAGCCTTCGCGCCAGGTGTTGTTCCTCAACTATGCCGCTCTTGATCCGGACCTGACCAACAACCAGTGCTCATTCTGGCATTTCCGATTCGACGCTAACTCCGACATGCGCGTTGAAGTGATGGCCAAGGTGCTGGAGCAGGCGCAGGCGGTGAAGGCTGTGTACGTGATCGGCCAGAACTATTCCTTTGGGCAGCAGGTGTCCCGGGCGGTCCGTGAAGTGCTGGCCCGCAGGCGTCCCGACATTCGCATTGTGGGCGATGAATTGCACCCGCTGGGGCAGGTCAAGGACTTTGCGCCCTACGTGGCGAAGATTCGCGCCTCCGGGGCCGACACCGTGATTACCGGAAACTGGGGCAACGACCTCTCCTTGCTGGTCAAGGCGGCACGCGAGTCGGCATTGGACGTGAATTTCTACACTTTCTACGCGGGCTCGCTGGGCGCGGTGACCGCGATCGGCGATGCCGGTGCCGGTCGCGTCAAGCAGGTCACCGAGTGGCATTCCAATGTTCCCTCTCGCGAGATCGAGGACTATGCCAAGCGTTACAAGGCGCGCTGGGGCGAGGACTTGTTCTTTTTTCGTGTGCAGACCCTGTTGGGGATGCTGTCCGAGGCCCTCGCCAAGGCGGGCTCGACGGAACCGGTGAAAATCGCCACAGCGCTCGAGGGCATGCGCTATCGCACGGCGCTCGGGGAAGTCGAGATGCGGGCGGCCGATCACCAGTTGTTGCAGCCGCTGTTCGTGTCCACACTGGTCCGCTCTGGGGCGCGGGGAGGCGACAAGGCGGTGCGCTACGACGTGGAGAACACCGGGCTGGGTTTTCGCACCGATGCGCGCGTGGAGTCGTTCGTGAGCGCACAGCCGACGTCCTGCCAGATGCGGCGGCCCGCGCTCCAGTGAGTCGGTGCCGCGCTGATGGCGCAGGGCAGTGAACACGCCCGGATAGAATGCCGGGCATGTCGGATACACATTCCCCGGTAGGCACTGAACACGCGGTCGATTGGCTGGATGTGCCTGCGGCGCGGCGCCGATTCGAGCGTGCCGCACCAAGCACGGCAGGCGTGGATGTGCTGGCGCGGGAGATCGAGCGACGCATGGCCGAACGGCTCGAACTCGTTCGCGTTGCTCCTGATTCGATTCTCGACGCCGGCTGCGGGCTCGGCGCTGGCAGCGCGATGCTGCGCAAGCGCTATCCGCAGGCCCGCCTCATTGGCGTCGACAGCGCGTGGCGGGTGCTGCGCCAAGCGGCCCTGTCACGTTCTCTTGGCACGCGGGTTCAACAGCTTCTCTCGGGCGGCGCGCCCCTCAGGATTTGCGGCGACATTTGCGACTTGCCTCTGACGACGGGAAGCATTTCGATGGCATGGTCGAATCTCGCGCTGGCCTGGACGCCGGAACCGATGCGCGCGTTTGGCGAACTGGGCCGAGTGCTTGCACCCGGCGGGCTGCTGATGTTTTCCAGTTATGGCCCTGACACGCTGAAGGAGCTTCGCGCCGCATTTGCAAGTGCCGACGCGTGCGCGCACGTGCATCCTTTCATCGACATGCATGACTTGGGTGACATGTTGGTTGCCAGCGGGTTCGTGACGCCGGTGATGGACATGGAAACCGTGACGCTGACTTACGCAAACTTCGAAGGGTTGTCGCAAGATTTGCGCTTGTCGGGACAATCCAACGTGGCGCGCGATCGTGCCCGGGGCATGCTGGGTAGAAACCGGTTTGCGCGCATGCGTGCAGCTTACGAGGCAGCGCGCAAGGACGGCCGCCTTCCGGCAACGATCGAAGTGATTTACGGCCACGCATGGCGTGGCGAGCCGCGTGTCGCCAAGGATGGTCGCGCAATCATCCAATTGCAGATTCCCGCCAGGCGCAATGTCAAGCAGCGCTGATTTGAGAGCGGTTCTCAGCTTGATTTAACTCGGTTTCTTCATTGCTTCGGCTTGCCGCAGCGGTGCTTAGTGTGTTAATTTAGCGCGGCTTTTTTGCCACTTTCTGCAGGTACATTCCCTCCGCTCATCGCATTACAAGAGCCCATCGACACAGGCCGCTTGCGGCCGGGCTCCAGTCGGTTTCGCGCCACGCGAAGGCAGTCGGCAGGGGGGCAGTTGCAGTATGGGCGTGATGAGCGGCGTTTAACATGAGGCCCGGCGGTTCGGTTGGCTGCGGGGCTGGCGAACCAGTTTCGGAAATGGTGAGGACAAGATGATGAAAAAAATCGGGGGAATGGCAGGCGCAATGCTGCTCTCGCTTTATGCGGGCGCATCGTCGGCCGCCTGGCAGCTCAACCTGACGACCGGTGCGACCAAGTCCACCCAGGTGATCTACGACCTGCACAACCTGATGATGTGGATCATCCTCGTCATTTTCGTTGGCGTGTTCGGCGTCATGTTCTACTCCGTGTATGCCCATCGCAAGTCGGTGGGCCACAAGGCCGACCAGTTTCACGAGAACACGACGGTTGAACTCATCTGGACCATCGTTCCTTTCTTCATCCTCATAGCGATGGCGTGGCCGGCGACCAAGGCATTGATCGACCTCCGCGATACCTCCAATCCTGACATGACCGTCAAGGTGACCGGTTATCAGTGGAAATGGGGCTATGACTACCTGAAGGGAGAGGGCGAGGGAATCAGTTTCGTATCCCAGTTGTCGACCCCCCAGGCGCAGATCTATGGGACGGAGGCGAAGGGCGAGAACTATTTGTTGGAGACGGACAGGCACCTGGTTGTTCCCGTGGGGAAGAAAATTCGTGTGCTGACAACGGCCAGTGACGTCATCCATGCGTGGTACGTTCCGGCATTCGGTGTCAAGCAGGACGCGATTCCAGGATTCGTTCGCGATACCTGGTTCCGCGCCGAGAAGGAAGGCATCTATCGTGGCCAATGCGCGGAACTGTGCGGCAAGGACCACGGCTTCATGCCCATCGTGGTCGAAGTCGTGTCCGCGGAGAAGTTCAGCGCCTGGGCGGGCGAGCAGAAGAAGGCGATGGCGGCGGCAGCCGATGATCCGGACAAGAAGTGGGAATTGGCCGACCTAAAGGCGCGCGGCGAAAAGGTTTACGCAGCCAACTGCGTTGCCTGCCATCAGGCCAATGGCCAGGGCATCAAGGGCACGTTTCCAGGGCTCGACGGCGGCAAGATCACGACCGGCCCAGTCAAAGGACATATTGATCAGGTGTTGAACGGCAAGGCTGGCACCGCCATGGCCGCCTTCGGCAAGCAGTTGTCGGACACCGAGATCGCTGCGGTCGTCACTTACGAGCGCAACAGCTGGGGCAACAAGACCGGCACGGTTGTGCAGCCCTCGGATGTCAAGGCGATGCGCAAATAAGCGCAGTCACGGATACGGATTCAGGAGAATACTATGAGCGCAGTCCTCGACACCCACGGCAAGGCCCACGACGGGCACGGTGATCATGACGATCACGGCCACCACACGCCAACCGGCTTCATGCGCTGGGTGACCACGACCAACCACAAGGACATCGGCACGATGTACCTGTGGTTCAGTTTCGCCATGTTCCTCTTCGGCGGGGTGATGGCCATGGTCATTCGTGCTGAATTGTTCCAGCCGGGCATGCAGATCGTCACGCCGGAATTCTTCAATTCGATGACGACTTATCACGGCCTGATCATGGTGTTCGGCGCCATCATGCCGGCCTTCGTCGGCTTCGCGAACTGGCAGATCCCCATGATGATCGGCGCGCCGGACATGGCATTTCCGCGCATGAACAACTGGAGCTTCTGGCTGTTGCCGCCTGCTGCGATCCTGCTGGTTGCGTCCTTTCTTGTGCCGGGCGGTGGCGCGGGCGTGGGCTGGACGATGTATGCCCCGCTGACGACGCAAATGGGCCCTGGCATGGATCTCACGATCTTTGCCGTGCATATCCTCGGCATGAGCTCCATCATGGGCTCGATCAACATCATCACGACCATCCTCAACCTGCGGGCACCTGGGATGACCCTGATGAAGATGCCCCTCTTCGTCTGGACATGGTTGATCACGGCCTACCTGCTGGTGGCCTCGATGCCGGTGCTGGCCGGTGCGGTCACCATGACCCTGACCGATCGACATTTCGGCACCTCGTTCTTCAATGCGGCCGGGGGCGGCGATCCTGTCTTGTACCAGCACATCTTCTGGTTCTTCGGCCATCCCGAGGTGTACATCATCGCCATTCCGGCATTCGGCGTGATCTCGCAGGTCATCCCTGCGTTCTCGCGCAAGCCGTTGTTTGGCTACGCGTCGATGGTTTACGCCACATCGTCGATCGCCATCCTGTCATTCATGGTCTGGGCACACCACATGTACGTGGTTGGCATGCCGGTCGCGGGGCAACTCTACTTCATGTACGCCACCATGCTGATTGCCGTGCCCACCGGCGTAAAGGTGTTCAACTGGGTTGCAACCATGTGGAAAGGCTCGCTGACATTCGAGACGCCGATGTTGTTTGCGCTCGGATTCCTGTTCCTGTTTACTCTTGGCGGGTTCACCGGCCTTGTCCTGGCCATGACGGTGGTCGATGTGCAGCTCCAGGATACGTACTACGTGGTCGCGCACTTCCACTACGTGATGGTGGCCGGCGCGCTCTTCTCGGCATATGCCGGCGTGTATTTCTGGTTCCCCAAGTGGACCGGCAAGATGTATGACGAGACGCTGGGAAAGTGGCATTTCTGGTTGTCCATCATCTTTTTCAACCTGACCTTCTTCGTGCAGCACTTCCTCGGCCTGGCGGGCATGCCGCGCCGGATTCCAGACTACAGCCTCCAGTTCGCCGAGTTCAACCAGATTTCCTCGATCGGTGCATTTGGCTTCGGCATCTCGCAGCTGTTGTTCCTCTACATCATCATCAAGGCGATTCGCAGCGGTGAGAAGGCGCCCCAGCTTCCGTGGGATGGTGCCGATACGCTGGAGTGGACGCACCTGCCCACCCCGGCCCCGTATCACACGTTCGAAAATCCGCCGACGGTGAAGTAGCCGGGAACTGGAACAGTATCGTGGATGACGCCCGCAAACGCGCCAACCTGCGCCTCGGCCTGATGCTGGGGGCGCTCGCGCTGGCGTCGTTCCTCGGATTTCTCGCCAGGATGTATCTTTCGCGATGAGCACGGCTGATTCAATCGTCAGCGCCAACCGGCTGTTGCTGCGCAAACTGCTTGTCGTCAGCGTGTTGATGTTCGGCTTTGCGTTCGCGCTCGTGCCCTTCTACGAGAAGATCTGCGAAGTCGCCGGGCTGCGCGATATCTTCCGGTCGGATGAGGTTGCGGCAAAGAACACGCAGGTCGACATGTCGCGTTCGGTAGCGGTCGAGTTCGATTCGAACACGCAACGCCTGGCATGGACGTTTCGGCCGCTTGCCTCAGGACTGGCGGCACATCCGGGCGCGGTGATGCACGTGGAGTACGAGGTGCGCAATACGCTGGATCGTCCGGTCACGGGCCAGGCGGTGCCCAGTTACGGTCCGCAACTTGCCGGACAGTATTTCAGGAAGCTCGAGTGTTTCTGCTTCCAGCAACAGACGCTGGCGCCGGGTGAAGTCCGGCGGATGCCGGTGGTGTTCGTGATCGATCCGAACCTGCCAAAAGACATTGGCACGATCACGCTGTCGTACACGTTTTTCGAAGTGGCTGGAACGCAGAAGCGGCCCGGCTAGGCGGTGAAGGAGAGGGTAAAGCGCAAGGCCACGCCAGCCGCAATCGCCAAGACCGTGTTGTCGGCGTTCTTCGGCATACGAAAGCGTGGGGACCACGACGAGGAGACGGTCCAGCTGTCGCCGGTGCAAATCGGGGTGGCCGCTGTTGTTGCAGGACTCTGTTTTGTGGGCGGGTTGATTCTCCTGGTGAGGTTCATCCTGGGCAGGGCGATGGGTTGAGGTGGAGATCCAACCGGTGAGATCCGGTGACTCCGATGAGAAATATCAGTAGGCGATAGATCAAGTGTATCCAGAGGGAGAACTAGCATGAGCAACGCGACGCCAACGCATAATTATTACCTGCCAGAGCCGGCCGCATATCCGGTCATCGGTTCAGTGGGCATCCTGCTGCTGTTGGGCGGTTTTGCCATGTGGTTCAATGACGTGGCCCTGGGCCCGTGGTCCAGCCTTGCAGGCCTCCTCGTGCTCGTCTACATGATGGTGCTCTGGTTTGGCAAGGTCATCGGCGAGTCGGAGGGGGGGCTGTACACCAAGCGTGTGGACGTCTCCTATCGCTGGTCCATGAGCTGGTTTATCTTTTCCGAGGTCATGTTCTTCGCGGGCTTCTTCGGCGCCCTTTTCTATGCGCGGCTGTACTCAGTCCCGGAATTGAGCTCGATCGATCACAAGCTCCTGTGGCCCGATTTCAACCCAGCCTGGCCCAGTGCCGGGCCTGGCGCAGAGGCCAATTTCACCCCCATGGGCGCCTGGGGTGTGCCGGCAATCAACACGCTGCTGTTGCTCACCTCCGGGGTTACGCTCACCATTGCCCATTTCGGCTTGCTGGCCAACAACCGGGGCAAGCTCAACCTGTGGCTCGGCCTGACCATTCTGCTCGGCATCACCTTCCTCGGCTTTCAGGCCTACGAGTACAGCCATGCGTATTCAGAACTCAACCTCAAGCTCACCAGCGGCATCTATGGCACCACCTTCTACATGCTGACCGGTTTCCACGGGTTTCACGTGACAATCGGCACCATCATGCTCATCGTGATCTGGTTCCGTTGTCTCAAGGGGCATTTCAAGCCTGATCATCACTTTGCGTTCGAAGGAGTGGCCTGGTACTGGCACTTCGTCGACGTCGTGTGGCTGTTCCTGTTTATTTTCGTGTACTGGCTCTAAAAGGGGGGGTGCCGAAGGCCCAAAAGGCTGACGGCATGAGAAGCAAGAAGAAAGAAATGGGGACCCTCGATATTCATGGGGGATTCACGGGGCCGCACCTGGTGCGGCTTTTTTTTTGCGCGGGCCGGCTTCAGCCGTTCCGACCGGGAATCAACCCAAAGTAGTATGCAGCCATCAGCATGAGGAACAGCGTCACCGAAAAACCGACCCGGACCGCAAGCGCACGAGCCATGCGCCTGCTGTTGTGTCGGTCGGTGACCATGTAATACAGCGCGGAGCCGAGGCTGGCGAATATGGCGATCAGGAACAGGATGACAATAATGCGCATGATTGGGCTGTAGACCGATGATTGATTCGCGACTATAGCAGTGGCAACCGTGTCGAGTGGCGTCAACAAGCGCTATCGCTTCCGGCCGCGTCTGATTCCGACACTGGCGATGCTGGTCATTGTGGTGGCGACCACGTTGTTAGGCAACTGGCAGACGCGGCGCGCGCAGGACAAACTCGCATTGCAGGCGCAACAGGACTCGCTGGCAACGGGTCCCGTCGCCACGCTGCCGTCGGTGCGGGTCGAGGGCGCTGCGTGGGCTCAGCGGCGCGTTTCCGTGCGCGGAGAATTTATTGCATCGCGCATGATCCTCATCGACAACAGGGTGCGTAACGGTGTGCCCGGATACCACGTGGTGATGCCCTTGCGCATTGAAGGCAGCATTCTGTATGTGCTGGTCAATCGGGGATGGATAGCGGCCGGCACGCGGCGGGAGCAGCTTCCACCTGTGGTTACACCTGCCGGGAGCCTGACCATTGAAGGAACGGCCATGGTCCCGATGCCCAATCCCTACGAGTTGTCCCGGGCCCCCGAAGCCAATGCAAGTGCCGGGCCCCTCCGCCAGAACCTGGTCATTGAACGCGTTGCCGCGGAGCAGGGCATGGCCTTGCAGCCCATCGTGATACTGCAGAGCAGCCCTTCGAGCGACGGACTGATGCGTGACTGGCCACGTCCCGACGCGCGCACCGACAATCATCGTGCCTATGCCTTCCAGTGGTATGCCATGGCCGTTGTTGCGTTGATCCTGTGGATCGCATTCAACCTGAAGAAAACCGAGAACGATGAACCCTGATCAGAGCCGTCCCCGTAGCCTGCGCACAATGTGGGTGCTCCTGGCCGTTTGCCTGCTTCCTTTTGTCGCATCGATCGGTCTGTATTACTTCGCGCCTCCCAAGGAGCGCATGAACTATGGCGAGCTGCTGGTCCCGACGCCGTTGCCGGAGATTGCGGGAACGGACCTCGAGGGCCGGCCGGCGACATTGGGGGGGCTGAAGGGGAAGTGGCTCCTGCTGCATATCGACTCCGGCGCGTGCGATGAGCGATGCGTGGCCAAGCAGTACAAGTTGCGCCAGGTGAGACTGACCCAGGGAAAGAATATGGAACGGGTCGCGCGGGTCTGGTTGCTCGCCGACAAGCAGCCCGTCGGTGCTGCCTTGCTGCGTGATTACGAAGGAACCACGTTGATTCGGGTGCCAGAAGAGGTGCTGAAGAATTTTCCTGCGCGCAATGGCGCGCAGGTGCACGATCACATCTGGCTCATCGATCCCCTGGGAAACCTCATGCTCAGATACCCTCCGGCGGCCGACCCCAGTGGCATGAAAAACGATCTCCTGCGCTTGTTGAAGCTGTCGAGAATTGGCTGAGCCTCGGCGGTATCGTCGTTTTACCCCGGTGGTACGGCGCGACCTCCGTGATAAAATCGACGGCAGCATCGCCATCCCCTCCTTACGTGGCGGCGCCGTCTTCGCGTCCAATCAGATCACCCCGAGATCTCCCACGGCGAACCCGATGCTTCTCGCTTCCCACTCCATTACGGTGCAATTACAGCAGTTCCTCGCGCTGACCAAGCCGCGTGTGGTGGCGCTGATTGTCTTTTGTGCCGTCATCGGCATGTTTCTCGCCACGCCGGGCGCGGTCCCCGCGCCAATCCTGCTCGCGGGGACTGTCGGCATCTGGTTCGTTGCCGGTGCCGCAGCAGCAATCAACTGCCTGGTCGAACAAAAGATCGATGCCATGATGGCACGAACGCGAGGCCGTCCGTTGCCTCGCGGGGAGCTGTCTTCGGTGCAGACTTTGCTATTTGCCGGCGTGGTCGGTGGGGTCGGCCTGTGGGTGCTGTACCGGTACGTCAACCCGCTCACGATGTGGCTGACGCTGGCAACCTTCGTCGGCTACGCCATCATCTATACCGTGGTGCTGAAGCCATTGACTCCCCAGAACATCGTCATCGGGGGCCTGTCTGGCGCCATGCCCCCATTGCTCGGGTGGACGGCCGTGACCGGCGAAGTGGCGCCTGAAGCGCTGCTGCTGGTCCTGATCATCTTCGCCTGGACGCCGCCCCATTTCTGGGCGCTGGCGCTGTACCGGAGCCACGAGTACGCCAAGGCCGGCCTGCCCATGCTTCCCGTTACTCACGGCAACCGCTATACGCGCCTGCAGGTGCTGCTCTACACGATCATTCTCTTCGGGTGCTCGCTGCTGCCGTTCGTCCACGGCATGAGCGGATTCATCTACCTCTTTGTCGCGGTGGTGCTCGGAGCTGTGTTTCTTGGCTACGTGATTCGCCTTCACGCTCACTACAGCGATGAACTTGCGCGCAGGACTTTTCATTATTCGATCACGTATCTCGCGCTCCTGTTTGCCGGCCTGCTGCTTGATCACTATGTCGTACTTTGAAGCGTTGAAGCGCGCCATGGCTTGCGCCGCGCTGCTGCTTTTCGTCGCGGCCTGCGGGCCGGCCAAGCCCTCGTTCAGAAACACGGATATCACCGGTGCCGATTTCGGCAAGGAGTTTGCGCTAACCGACCATACGGGAAAGCCGCGAACGCTCGCGGATTTCTCTGGCAAGGTGGTGGTGATGTTCTTCGGCTACACGCGCTGCCCGGACGTCTGTCCCACCACCATGGCAGAACTCAAGCAGGTGCTCGGCAAGCTCGGGGGCGATGCCCAGCGGGTGCAAGTCCTGTTCGTCACGGTGGATCCTGAACGCGATACGCAAGCCTTGCTTGCCCAGTATGTCCCCGCGTTCGACCCGTCATTTCTCGGACTCTATGGCGACCTGCCGGCGACACAAAAAGTGGCGCGCGAATTCAAGGTTTTCTTCCAGAAGGTGGCTGGGTCGAAGCCGGACAACTATACGATGGACCATACGGCCGCAAGTTATGTGTTTGACGCAAAGGGACGGTTGCGCCTGTTGGTGAAGAGCGCGAGCGGCGGCGACGCGCTCGTGGAAGACCTGAAATCCTTGCTCGCTGAAAAAGGCTGAACGAACAACCTGGCTGGGATATCGATTCGCCGTTTCCAATAAAAACGCCGCACGGATGCGGCGTTTTTATTTCTGATGAATGAAGCTCAAGCCGCTGCGAGCACTTCCTTCATTTTCGCCATGGCCTTGACTTCGATCTGCCTGATGCGTTCCGCCGATACCTTGAATTCGGCGGCAAGGTCGTGCAATGTCGCAGTATCCTTTTCGCGAAGCCAACGTGCCTCGATGATGCGCCGGCTGCGCGCATCCAGCGCTGACAAGGCCGCTTCCAGGCCCTCAACCTTCAACCTGTCGTTTTCCTCGGCTTCAAACAGTTGGGAGGGGCCGGCTGCCGGGTCGGCCAGGTAGGCGATGGGCGCGAAGCTCTCTTCGTCATCTTCCTTGGGCTCCAAGGCGATATCCTGCCCCGAGAGACGTGTTTCCATTTCCACGACTTCCTCTGGTTTGACGCCCAGCGTCTTGGCCATGCCGCTAACCTGGGTGGGTGTGAGGGTCTCCAGGCCGGGTTTCATGCTGCGCAGGTTAAAGAACAGCTTGCGCTGGGCCTTGGTCGTTGCAATCTTCACCAGGCGCCAGTTGCGCAGGATGAATTCATGCATTTCCGCCTTGATCCAGTGGATGGCAAACGATACCAAGCGCACACCACGCTCCGGGTCGAAGCGCTTGACGGCCTTCATCAGCCCGATGTTGCCTTCCTGGATCAGGTCTGCCTGCGGCAGGCCGTAGCCCGTGTAGCCGCGCGCAATCGCGACGACCACGCGCAGGTGCGACAGAACCAGCTGCCGGGCGGCTTCAAGGTCGTCCTCGCTGCGGAACTTTCGTGCAAGGCGCAGTTCGGCCTCCGGCGTCAGCATCGGGAACCGGTTCACGGACTGGACGTAGTTCTCGATGCTTCCGACACCAACCGGCACCATCGGTACCGGTAACGCTGTGGCGTGTGCCATTCGAAATCTCCTTTGCCGTTATTGACCCGCTGGCACTCATGCCAGCCGGGCTTGCTACTTTCCCCTTATGGGAATTTTAGCACTCTGGTGGTTAGAGTGCTAATGCCGCTGATCGTTCGCGCTACAGCGAAATATTTCGGCCTAGGCCATGCACTATAAGGGATCATATACAAGTAAGTGCCGGCTAACCGATAAGTAGGTGCCTAGCCAGCCAAGGATTCCGGCAAAGAACAGAAAGGACAGGGAATCCTGCAGCGCCAACAGTCGCAATACCGGCAGGATCCCGAAGATCGGCCCGAGCCGGGCGAGATCGGCATTGAAGACCAACATGGCGCCCTGCACGATGCCCAGGGCGATCACGCCGCCGGCAACCCCAAGCGCCACCCCCTGGTAGAAGAAGGGACGGCGCACATAGGCATCGGTTGCGCCCACCAACTTGCTGACTTCAATCTCTTCGCGCTGGGTCAATACCTGCAGGCGAATGGTATTGAAGGTGACGGCTACCAGCGCCAGTCCAAGCAATAGCGACAGCATCAGGACTGCGGAGCGAGCGATGCGCATCAAAGACTCGATGCGGCGTATCCACGCCGAGTCCACCTGGACGGTCCCGACGCCGGGGAGACCGCGAAACTGGGTCTCCAGCCGGGCCGAGATATCCGCATCCGATGAGGTCAACGTGACGACGAAAGCGTCCGGGAGCGGGTTTTCGCGCAACGACGCGATGACGTCGTTGAGCCCCGGCAATCGCTTGAGCGACGCCAGGGCCGAGTCCTTGGGCACAAAACGCACCGAGCGCACCCCCTCGGCATTGCGCACTCGCGCCTCCAGCGCCGCCACGTCGGCTCGCCCGGGTGCCGTGGAGAGAAAGATGCTGATCTGGGGCTCTGTCGGCAGGGACCCTGCATAGAGCTGGAGGTTGGATAGCAGCGCGTACGCCCCCAACGGCAGCGCCAGGACCACGCCCACCACGACAATATTGGCGCAGGATGCGAACGGGGCCTCGGCAAATCGCCCCAGCGCGTGCTGCAACGATTGCAGGTGATGGCGTAGCCAAGCTGTCATTCGGGAATCCTGCCGTGATTGAGAGTGATGACTCGCCCGCGTTCGAGCCGTTCCCTGTCGTGTGTCGCGATCAGCACAGTGACACCCACCTGATTGAACGAGTGAAACATCTCCGTGATGGTTTGGGCATATTCGGTATCGAGGCTGGCGGTCGGTTCGTCGGCAATCAGGATGCTGGGACGATTGACGACGGCGCGCGCGATGCAAAGCCGTTGCTGTTCGCCGCCTGAGAGCGCTATTGGCCTCGCCTTCTCGCGATCGAGCAACCCGACCTTGTCGAGCGCAGCGCGCGCGCGACGCATCGAGTCGCGGTATGGCTGGCCGGTAACGATGAGCGGCAGCATGACATTGTCGAACACGCTGCGATCGAGCAGGAGTTTCTGGTCCTGGAAGACAAGTCCGAGGTTGCGCCTGAGAAACGGGATGCCGCGTGGAGACAGTGCGGAAACGTTCTGCCCGGCAACCAGCACGCTGCCGCTGGAGGGGCGCTCTATTGCCGCCAGGAGCCGGACCAAGGTGCTCTTTCCCGCGCCGGAATGACCGGTGAGGAAAACAAATTCGCCTGGCTCAATGTCGATCGAAATGCCCGACAAGGCCTGAAGTCCGCCAGGATATCGCTTGGTGACATCCCTTACGCTGATGATGGGCTGGGTCACGTGCGCGCAGCTCCTCGATCAGTCATGGGTTGTACGTCAAGGGCCATTGGACGGGCCGAGGATCAAGCACCGCGATGCGCGCACCGGAACTAGTCCAGGAGTGCCGCGACAAAATCGCTTGCCACGAAGGGTCGCAGGTCATCCAGCCCCTCACCGACCCCGAGGTATCTAATCGCAAGGGGACGTGGCGCAGCAAGCTGCTTGCGCGCATACGCAATCCCCGCCAGCACGCCGCCCTTGGCTGTGCCATCGAGTTTTGTCAATATGAGCCCCGTCAGTCCCAGGGCATCGTCGAATATCCGTACCTGATTCAAGGCATTTTGTCCGGTGTTGGCATCGAGCACCAGCCACACTTCATGCGGCGCGGACGCATCGGCCTTGGCGATGACGCGCTTGATCTTGCGCACCTCCTCCATGAGGTGTTGCTGTGTCGGCAGTCGACCGGCGGTGTCGGCAAGCAGGATGTCGATGTTGCGCGCGCGCGCCGCATGCACGGCATCGAAAATCACTGCGGCAGGATCGCCACCCGACTGCGAGATGACGGCGACGCCATTCTTGTCTCCCCAGGCGATCAGCTGCTCGCGGGCGGCCGCGCGAAAGGTGTCGCCTGCCGCGAGCAACACGGTGCGCCCCTGGTGCTGGAATAACTTGGCCAGCTTTCCGATCGAGGTCGTCTTGCCCGCGCCATTGACGCCGGCCAGCATGATGACGAAGGGTTGCGGCAGCTTCTTCGGCGCCTGGGGATCCAGGGGGTCAGGTTGTTCAAGCGGTGCCAGCAGTTCTGCGAGGATCTCCCGAAGCAGGCCCTTCAGTTGCTCGGCGGTCTCCAGCCGCTCCTTGCGGGCCCGCTCGCGCAATTGTCGGAGCAGAAACGTCGTCGCATCCATCCCCGTGTCGGCGGAGATGAGGGCGGACTCCAGGTCTTCGAACAGCGACTCATCGAGCTTTCGCCCCGCAAACAGGCCGGTCAGTTGCGAGCGCGTGTTCTTCAGGCCCTCCTTGAGACGGGCGAGGAAGCTGGTGCGCGCGGCCGGGGTTTCCGGCTTTGGGTCTGGGGCGGATTTCTTGAAGAGGCCGAGCATCTGGGTGCCGAAAGTTGGAGGCGTGCCGCGCGCTGTTCGGTGCGTGTGCAACACGCGGGAGCGCACCATGAAAGGCGCTAAGATAGGTGTGAATTCTATCAGCTTCACCTGTTTGGCCTCTTGGCATATGGAGATGCATTCATTGAAGTCATTTGGGCCTGTACTCCTGGCATGGCCGATCCCCGGATCGCCGCGAGGGTTGTTCATGCCGGTTTTCCAGTGACCCGAAAACGCATCCAGCCCGGAGGGGAGGTCAGGGTCATTGCGGGGGAATGGCGCAGCCGGCGCATCGCTTTTCCGGAGGTGCCGGGGCTTCGCCCGACGCCGGACCGCGTCAGGGAAACGCTGTTCAACTGGCTAGGCCATGACCTGGAGGGATTCCGCTGCCTCGATCTTTATGCGGGTTCCGGCGCGCTCGGGTTCGAGGCACATTCTCGCGGCGCATCGCAAGTGTTCATGGTCGAAAACAACCCGGTGGTCGTGCGTGCGCTTGAAGCGAACGCCGCCCGTTTTTCTGCGAGCCGTCTCAAGATCGTGCGTGCCGATGCGTTAGAATTCCTGCGCCGCAACGCCAATGGCGGAGCGGTTGGCGGAACCCGATTCGATGTCGTTTTCATTGACCCGCCGTTCGACCAGGGGGTGCCTGACGAGGTTCTGTCACTGCTGCCCCCGCTGCTTGCAACGGGCGGGCTCGTCTACATGGAAACCGGTGTGCACGCCGTAGTGCCGCAGTCATGGAAGACGGAAAAGCAGGGCAAGGCAGGCCAAGTCCATTTTCAACTGATGCGATGGGAACCACAGTGACGATTGCCGTTTATCCCGGAACGTTTGATCCGATTACCAGCGGGCACGAGGACCTGGTCCGGCGTGCCTCCGTGCTGTTTGAAACCGTGGTGGTAGGCGTTGCAGACAGCCGCGGCAAGAAGCCGTTTTTTTCGCTCGACGAGCGCATTGACCTCGCCCGTCGTGTGTTGTCACAGTACAAGAACGTCACGGTGCTCGGATTCAGCGGCCTGTTGCGCGACTTCGTCCGTGAACACAAGGCCAAGGTCATCATGCGTGGCTTGCGCGCCGTGTCGGATTTTGAATTCGAGTTCCAGTTGGCCGGCATGAATCGGCGCCTGATCCCCGACGTCGAAACCGTATTCCTCACGCCAGAAGAGCACCATCTTTTCATTTCGGCCACGCTGGTTCGGGAAATCGCCACGCTGGGCGGCGATGTCGGGCAGTTTGTGCACCCTCTGGTGCAGCAGGCGATGTCGGAAAAGGTGCGCGCGTCGCCAAAATGATGCGCCGTTGACGCGCGCAATTATTGTGTGCCAGGGAAGCGCTGATTAAATCCCGACAACGCGAAACTTAATGACAAGCTTCCCTCCGATGTCGGGGGATTTACAAGGGGGCGGGCCCCCTTGTTCAGTGATTCTCTATGTCTGGCAGGTCGGGCAGTGGAATGTCGAGCGCTGCCCCATACGGCTCAAACGGATTCGACCGCCGCAGTTGCGGCACGGTTCGCCGGTTCGACCGTAGACAAAATACTGCTGCTGAAAATAGCCTGAGGACCCATCGGAGTGGACGAAGTCGCGCAGGCTGCTGCCACCCGCCTTGAGCGCGGCTTCGAGCGTTGCGCGGACTTCGATCGCGAGCCGATCGTATCGGGCGGCCGAAACGCGCCCTGCCTGGGTGCCGGGCCGTATGCCCGATCGAAACAGGCTTTCATTGGCGTATATGTTTCCCACGCCGACGACCACCGTGTGGTCCATCAACAATTGTTTCACGCTCGAGCGACGGTTACGCGCTGCAGCGTAAAGCACGTTTCCGGAAAAAGCCGTTTCCAGGGGCTCGACCCCGAGGTGAGCCAGCAAGGGGTGAGAAAGCACATTCGTTCCGGCGTGCCACAGGACGGCACCGAATCGGCGCGGATCGCGCAGCCGCAACGCGTGATCCCCGAATTGCAGGTCGATATGGTCGTGGACGCCTGCGGGCTCATCCGATTTCACGATGCGCAGGCTCCCGGACATGCCCAGATGCAAAATCAGCCAGCCCCCCGCCGCCTCCAGCAACAGATACTTCGCCCGCCGTTGCACGCTGCGGATCGTCTTGCCGGCAATCAACGCCGGCAGGCGCCGCGGGATGGGCCAGCGCAGCCGTGCGTTGCGCACCACGACGCCGGTCACTTCGCGCTTGGTGATGGCCGGCGCAATGCCGCGGCGTGTGATTTCGACTTCAGGAAGTTCAGGCATCTGTGATGGGCCGCTGGGGGTGTGTTTCGGTGCACGACTATATCGAATCCACGTGCCTGACGGGAGCATGACGGGCTACTTCGCCGATAAAGCGCCATTCTTTGCTTGCGGAAGGGCAGTTTTGCTTGCGGGGCAAGGCGCTGCTCCCTAAACTGTGGGACCGCGATTTCCCCATCGTCGCCTTGGCCGAACTGGATGCAAAAAATTCCTAAATTTCCTTTGCGCTTTTCTTTGCGCGCCCCACTTGCCGGCATCTTGATCTTGCTGTTGTCGGGCTTGCAGGCGTGCTCGCAAGCGCCGCAAAAACCGGGCGCGACGGCAGCGCAGGGCGATGCCCGCCAGCCCGCCGCAGTGGCGCAGCAGTCTGCGGCGGCGAGCCCTTCGATACAGATTCCACGCGCCAATGCCCGGCCCCAGGACCCGCCTCCGGAGCTGCCGGCGCAGGAGCTGACCGAAACGATCCTCTATGAATTCCTGATTGCCGAGATCGCCGCGCAGCGCGGGGATATCGGACTTGCCGCGCAGGCGTATGTCGATCTCGCCAAGCGCACGCGCGACCCGCGCATTGCGCGCCGCGCCACGGAAATGGCCATGTTTGCGCGCATGAGCAATGCGGCCGTCGAGGCGGCGCGCATATGGCATGACGCAGACCCGCGGTCCACGCGTGCGCTGCAGGCCCTGGTTGCACTGCTGATCGCCGTCAATCGGTTCGATGAAGCCGAGCCGCACGTGAAGCAAATGCTGTCTGCGCCGGGCGCTGACGTGGGCGAGATGTTTTCCCAGGTGGGTCGCACGCTGGCTGGCGCCTCCAACAAGGCCGGTGCGTTGCAGCTGGCACGTGCGCTGGCGGCGAGCTACGCGGACAATGCCCATGCCCATTTCGCAGTGGCCCAGGTTGCGCTCTCGGGGGGAAACGACGCCGTGGCGCTCGAAGAGATCCGTCGCGCCCGCGAACTTCGCGCAGACTGGGAGGCGGCCGTCCTGCTGGAAGCGCAGATCCTGCAGCGGCGCTCCAATATTGAAGCGCTGCAGGCCATGCGCGGCTTCCTCAAGGCCAATCCGGCCTCGCGCGAGGTACGCCTGGCCTACGCGCGCGCGTTGGTCGCCGACAAGCGCCTGCCTGAAGCGCGCAGCGAGTTCCAGGGACTGCTGGCGTCCTTCCCCGACAATACCGACGTCATTTATGCAGTTGCGCTGCTGTCCATGCAGATGAATGACCATGCAGTGGCGGAAACCAACCTGAAGCGCCTGCTCCAGCTCGACTATCGGGACAAGGACGTGGTGAGGCTGTACCTGGGCCAGATTGCCGAAGATCAGAAGCGATTCCCCGATGCGCTGACCTGGTACAACTCGGTGGAGCCCGGCGAGCAATACCTGCTGTCGCGTACCCGTTACGCGCAGGTCCTGGCCAAGCAGGGGCAACTCGAGCAAGCGCGCGCCTGGTTAAAGGCGAGCGAAGTGACGGATCCGCAGCAGAGCATCCAGTTGCTTCTGTCCGAGGCGCAATTGCTGCGTGATGCCAACCAGCCGCAGGTCGCGTTCGACCTGCTCTCCAAGGAACTCGATCGCCTGCCGAACAATCCGGACCTGCTGTACGACCACGCCATGCTGGCGGAAAGGATCGAACGCCTGGATGTCCTTGAGTCCAGCCTGCGCAAGCTGATCGGCCTTCGTCCGGAGCACGCGCATGCCTACAATGCCCTGGGCTATTCGCTGGCCGATCGCAACCTGCGCCTGCCCGAGGCGCGTGAATTGATCGAAAAGGCGCTGAAACTTGCGCCGGAAGATGCGTTCATCATCGACAGCATGGGCTGGGTGCTGTTCCGGCAGGGGCAGTTCGCGGAGGCGATCCAGTACCTGCGCAGGGCGTTCGCGGCCCGGCCCGACGCCGAGATCGCGGCGCACCTGGCCGAAGCGCTCTGGGTGAGCGGTGAGCGCGCCGAGGCCGAGCGCATCGTCAAGGACAGCTTGGATAAATTTCCCGGCAACGACCTGCTGCTCAACACGCTCAAGCGCATCAAACCCTGATCCGGGGGCGCGCACGCGGCTCGATTGCGCGGCGCCTCCGACCGCAATCGTCGTTGCCAACGCAAGTGTCATTCGTGAAATCCACGCTACTTACCGCCTGCCTGTGTCTCTTCCAGTTCCTGCTGTCCGGCTGTGCAAGCCTGCCGGAGATCCTGGGCGGAGGGTCTGACATCGAGTTCGAGCTCGAGGGGCGCGCTGCAGTGCGCTATGGTGAGGAAGGCGGGAGCACGCGCATTTCGTGGCGGCATGGCGCATCGAGCGACGACGTGCTGATCACCGGTCCGCTGGGCCAGGGTATCGCGCGCATCAGCCGGCGCCGCGGCGAAGTCTCGCTGACCACGGCGGAGGGCAAGGAGTACCGCGCCGGGGACGCCGAGTCCCTCACCGAATCGGTCCTCGGATGGCGCCTCCCGCTGACTGGCATGCCCGACTGGGTGCGCGGGCGGGCTTCCGTGGGCAGGGCTGCCCAGGTCGATCGCGATGAAAAAGGGCAGGTCAAGGAAATGAATCAGGACGATTGGCGCATCGAATACCTTGCCTGGAACGATGCGTTGCCCAGCCGCATGACGCTGTCGCACGAGGGGGCAAGCGGTCGCGTGGTGCTGCGCATCATCATCGATCAATGGAAGAAGGCACCGCAATGACGAGCGCGCCGGTGGATCATGCGCTGTGGACGCGCACCTTTCCGGCCCCGGCCAAGCTCAACCTGTTCCTGCACGTCACGGGGCGGCGTCCCGATGGCTATCACCTGCTGCAGACGGTGTTCCGCCTCATCGACCTGCAGGACAGCCTGCGGTTTTTCCGTCGCACGGATGAGCGGATTTCGCTGGTTGCCGACATTGCCGGGCTGAGCGAAGCCAACGACCTTTGCGTGCGCGCAGCGCGTGCCCTGCGCGAGGCGACCGGCCGGGGTACGGGGGTGGATATCCACCTGGACAAGCGCATTCCGATGGGGGGTGGACTTGGTGGCGGCAGCTCGGATGCCGCAACGACCCTGCTGGCATTGAATCGCTTGTGGGGACTCGGGTTGGAGCAGCCGGCATTGATGGCCATCGGGCTGAGGTTGGGAGCCGATGTCCCGTTCTTTCTGGGCGGGGGCAATGCGTTCGCCCAAGGCGTCGGGGAACAGCTGATGCCCGTCGACCTGCCGGCGGCCTGGTACCTTGTTCTCGTGCCGCCGGTGTCTGTGCCCACAGCAGTCGTTTTTGCCGACCCCGAATTGACAAGAAATTCAAAAACCATCACAATATCAAGCTTTTCGGAAGGTCCAGGCGGGGTTTTCGACCCCTCAAACTCGGTAGGGAAAAAGGTGCACCGTGCGGCCATGGATGGCCGTAACGACCTTCAAGGCGTGGTGTGCCGGAAGTACCCTGCGGTTGCCGGGCATCTGGATTGGTTAAAGAGCAATGGCGGAAGCGCGGCGGGCACGGCGCGTATGAGCGGGTCCGGAGCCTGCGTTTTCGCTGAATTCGAGACTGAAGTCGAAGCGCGCGATGTGGCCAAGCGACTGCCCGGCGACATGCGCGGATTGGTAGCACGGGGATTGGAGCGCCATCCGATCCTCGAAGTACTGGAAGACAGATGAATTTGGGGAGTCGCCAAGCTGGTTAAGGCACCGGATTTTGATTCCGGCATGCGAAGGTTCGAATCCTTCCTCCCCAGCCCCGATTGGAAGCGAGTTGTGAAGCAGGACAGGCGTGACGCAGCTGCAAGCATGTGAATGCCGGGCCCACAGGTCAATTGCTGAACGCCATCCGATGGCAGACAGCGCGGAGCGATAGATGGCATACGAAAGCCTGATGGTGTTTACCGGCAACGCCAACCCCCTGCTTGCGCACGGGGTGGTGCGGCGGCTGAACATCCCCATCGGGCATGCCACGGTGACGAAATTCTCCGACGGCGAGGTCAATGTCGAGATCCTGGAGAACGTGCGCGGAAAGGACTGCTTCGTGTTGCAGTCCACCTGCCAGCCGACCAACGACAACCTGATGGAAGTGCTGTTGATGGTCGACGCGCTAAAGCGCGCATCAGCGGGGCGGGTCACTGCGGCGATGCCGTATTTCGGTTATGCGCGGCAGGACCGGCGTCCGCGATCGGCGCGGGTGTCGATCAGCGCGAAGGTGGTGGCCAACATGCTTCAGGCTGTCGCCGTCGATCGCATGCTGACGATGGACCTGCACGCCGATCAGATCCAGGGATTTTTCGACGTGCCGGTGGACAACATTTATTCGGCGCCGGTGTTGCTCGGTGATGTTTGGAAGCACGGTTACGAGGATCTGATCGTGGTGTCGCCCGATGTGGGCGGCGTGGTGCGGGCGAGGGCGCTGGCCAAGCGCCTCGATTCGGACCTCGCCATCATCGACAAGCGGCGGCCGAAGGCGAATGTATCGGAGGTGATGAACATCATCGGCGACGTGCGTGATCGCACCTGCGTGATCATGGACGACATTGTCGATACCGCGGGCACGCTGACCAAGGCGGCGCAGGCGCTGAAGGACGAGGGCGCGAAGCGCGTGGTGGCGTATTGCACGCATCCCGTGCTGTCGGGGGGGGCGGTGCCGCGGATCGATGAATCGTCGATCGACGAGCTGGTGGTGACCGACACCATCCCGTTGTCGAAGGAAGCGCAGGCGTGCAAGAAGATTCGCGTGCTGTCCGTTGCCGGCTTGCTGGCAGAGACCATCCTGCGCATCAGCAACGAGGATTCGGTCAGCTCGCTGTTCATGGAGTAGGTGCGTGCAGTAGGTGCAAAAGGGTAATGAGGCAGCGGGCCGCCTTAGCTTGAGCGGCGGTTCGGTGTCGTGTTGCAAGGAGCAGCTTTTTCAACGGATGCGCCTGGTCGCGGGTCGTCCAACATTTGGAGTTCATCATGGCATTGGAAGTTCACGCGCAAACGCGCAAATTGCAGGGCACGGGTGCGAGCCGCCGCCTGCGCAATGGCGGAAAAGTCCCCGGCATCATCTACGGTGGCAAGAAGGAAGCAGTCAATATCGAGCTCGATCACAATGCGCTGTATCACGCACTGCGGAATGAAAAGTTCCACGCGTCCATCCTGGAGCTGACCCTGGACGGCACCAAGGAACAGGTCCTGATGCGCGCGGTGAACATGCATCCCTTCAAGGTGCAGGTGCAGCACATCGATTTCCAGCGAGTGACGCCGGACCAGAAAATTCACGTGCGGGTGCCTCTGCACTTCACCGGGGCAGACGTATCGCCCGCAGTGAAGCTGTCTTCGGCCCTGGTCAGTCACACCATGAACGAGTTGAATGTTCGCTGCCTGCCGGCGGACCTTCCGGAGTTCATCGAGGTCGATCTGTCCCAGATCACGGTGGGTCACTCGATCCATGTGCGCGACCTGAAGCTGCCGCAAGGCGTGGAGGCGATCCTGCGGCCGAAGGAAAATCCGTCGGTTGCTTCGGCGCAGATCCCGCGCGCCGCTATCGCCGAGGAAGAGGCCGCGGCAGCCGCAGCAGCGCTGGTGTCAACGGCAGCTGCCGATGTCCCGGCCGCCAAGCAAAAGGCCCCCGAGGCCGGTGGCGACAAGAAGGACGACAAGGGCGGCAAGAAGTAACGTCGCTTCGGTGCAGCGCGGCCGCCTTGGTTTCAATGCGGTCGCGTTTTTTTTTTGGCGTGTTGAATCGATATGGCCCATCCACCGATCAGGCTGGTTGCAGGGCTCGGCAACCCCGGGCGGCAACATGAACGGGACCGCCACAACGTGGGGTTCTGGCTGGTGTCGCGCCTGGCCGAGGCCGAGCGCATCCAGCT
>CANJXQ010000006.1 GCA_947478805.1 Betaproteobacteria bacterium
ATCCCAAGCCGTTCATCTGGACGGCGCGTGCCTCGGACATCCTCGCGAAGGTCGTCAAAGCACGTGCACGACTCAATAAGTTGCAATCTGTTTGACGCACTACACTAGTTCAGCGAGCGCGCATACAGCCCAGTCAGTTCCTTCCAGTGCCGCTCGGCCGCATCCTTGTTGTAGATGGGGAAGTCGGTCTGCGTCCAGCCGTGCAGGGCGCCTTCGTAGATCTCGCACTTGTGCGCAACCTTCGCATCGGTGAGGGACTTTTCCATCAGAACGGCCATCTCCGGCGGGTAGGAGTTGTCCTGCACCGCGCCGGCGACATAGATGAAGCCCTTCATCTTCGGCGCCAGCAGGTGCGGGCTCATGGGCGAGGTGGGGTCGGCGATCTTGCCGCCATGGAAGCTCGCTGCAGCGGCGACGCGGTCCGGGTAGAGGCCCGCGGCCGTGAGCGCCATGCCCCCGCCCATGCAGTAGCCTGTGGTGCCGATCTTCTTGCCGAGGACGTCCTTGCGCGTGTCAAGGTAGGCGATGAACGCCTCGGTGTCGCGCCCGGCCTTCTCGTTGTTGGTGGTGCTGAACAGGTGGCCGATCGCCTTCATCACGTCGCCCGACGCGAAAACGTCCTTGGGCACCAGCGGATCATATTTTCCGTAGCGGTAGAACGTGTCGGGCATCAGCACCACATAACCGTATTTCGCCAGGCGCTCGGCCATGTCGAGGATGGCGGGGCGGATGCCCAGGCCGTCCATGAAGAAGATCACAGCAGGGTAGGACTTGTTGTCGTCCGGCCGGAACACGGTGGCGGGGCAGACGCCATCCTTGGTCTTGATTTCGATTTTCTCGCGGCTCATCGGGGGATTCTCCTCGTTGGGTGGGAAAGCGCTGGTTGAGGCAAGGCTGGGAGCGAGCGGGCTTTTTCAGGCCCTTCCTGCCGCAGCGTGCGGGCGAAACCATACCAGAATCCGCGCTTTGCCGGCGTACGATCGTCGGCTGTGCTTCCAGCCGGTGACATAATGAAGCCGTTGGGTTGCCGCCGTTGCATGACAGTCATGCAACAGCGCGGCGAAAGGGTTCACACAAGGCGCATATTGGATGAAGGCGGTGACATCACTTGTGGCGGAGGGAGGAAAGGGGGGCGCTGACGAAGCGCACCTGCCGCTCCCGGCTGCGCTTGGGGCCGACCTCTCCGAGGCGGAGCGAGCGCTGGTCGAGCGCGCATACCACTTCGCGATGCAGGCCTATGCGGACAAGCTGCTGGGTACCGGCGAGCCGGCCATGGCGCACGCGCTGGGACTTGCCGGCAACATCGCCGCACTCAAGCTGGATGCGGACACCATCGCCGCCGGGCTGCTGTTTGCCATTCCGACCTATGCCGAACACGGCCAGGACAAGTTGGAAGCGGGCTTCGGTCCGTCGGTTGCGGCGCTGGTCGGCGGCATCACGCGCCTGAATGCCCTGCGGGTGGTGACACGCAGCGTGGCGCTCGAAGCTGCGGCCGCCAAGGGGGGCAAGGGGAGCAAGAACACAGCCGGAGGCGAATCGCAGGTGGAGGTCCTGCGCAAGATGCTGCTCGCCATGGTGGAGGACATCCGCGTGGTGTTGCTGCGCCTGGCCAGTCGCACGCAGACCCTGCGCTACCTGACCCGCGCCAGCGACGCGGTTAGACAGCCGGTCGCGCGGGAGACGCTCGACGTTTATGCGCCGCTCGCCAACCGGCTGGGTGTTTGGCAGTTGAAGTGGGAACTGGAAGACCTCTCGTTCAGGTTCCTCGAGCCCGAGACCTACAAGCGCATCGCCTCGCAGCTCGATGAGCGGCGCGCCGAGCGCGAACAGATGATCCAGGAGGGCATGGGCGTCCTGCGGCGCGAGGTGGAGGCGGCCGGCATCCGCGCCGAGATCAGCGGGCGGCCGAAACACATCTACAGCATCTGGAACAAGATGCGCGCCAAGTCGCTCGACTTCTCGCAGATCTACGATGTGCGCGCGCTGCGGGTGCTGGTCGAGGACGTGAAGGACTGCTATGCGGTGCTCGGCATCGTGCATAACCTCTGGCAGCCGATCCCGAAGGAATTCGACGACTACATCACGCGGCCCAAGGGTAATTTCTACCGCTCGCTGCACACGGCGGTGATCGGCCCGGACGGGCGCGCGCTGGAGGTGCAGATCCGCACCCATGAGATGCACCGCCATGCCGAGCTTGGGGTGGCGGCGCATTGGCGCTACAAGGAGGGCGGCGGCCCGTCGAAGAAGACCGCGGGCGGTGACCCCTTCGATGACAAGATCGCCTTCCTGCGCCAGGTGCTGGCCTGGCGCGACGAGGTCGTGGATTCGGCGGACTGGGTGGAGCAGTTCAAGCATGCCGCCCTCGACGAGACCGTGTACGTGCTCACGCCGCAGGGCCGCGTGATCGACCTGCCGGCCGGTTCCACGCCGGTGGATTTTGCCTACGCGCTGCACTCTGAGCTCGGGCATCGCTGCCGCGGCGCGCGCATCGACGGCCAGATGGTGCCGCTCGATCGCGCCCTGAAGAACGGCGAGCGGGTGGAGATCGTCACCATCAAGTCGGGCGGACCCTCACGCGACTGGCTGAACCCCGCGCTGGGATTCATCCGGAGCTCGCGCGCCCGCAACAAGGTGCGCCAGTATTTCAACACCCTGGCGCTGGAGCAGACCATTGCCGACGGGCGTGCCATCGTCGAGCGCGGCCTGCAGCGCGAGGGCAAGACGGGGCTCAAGCTGGAGGCGCTGGCCGATTCCCTCGGATTCGAATCCGCGGACGAGCTGTTTGCGGCAGTGGGGCGCGAGGAAGTGGGCACGCGAAAGCTGCAGGAGGGCATCCGCACGGTGGCAGGGGAAAAAGCGGATGAGGTGCCGGCAGAAGTCGATCGCGAGCCGGCGCGCGCCCGGCCCGGGCGCGCCGATCGCCACGGGACGGGCGTGCTGGTGGTGGGCGTGGATCGCCTGATGACGCAGCTCGCCAAGTGCTGCCGGCCGGTGTGCCCGGAGCGCATCACCGGCTACGTGACGCGTGGGCGGGGCGTGTCCATCCACCGCGCAGCCTGCCAGAGCCTGGCGCGCCTGATCGAGAAGGACCCGGAGCGCGCCATCAGCGCGGAGTGGGGCGCCTCTGCCCCGGCTGTCGGTGGTGGGCGTGAGGACGCCTATGCCGTGGACATCATCATCCAGACTGGCGAGCGTGCCGGCGTCCTGCGCGAAGTGTCGGAGGCGCTGGCGCGCGAGCGCATCAACCTGACCGGGGTAAGCACGCTTTCGCGAAAGGTTCCGGTGACGACGCAACTCTCTGTGGAAGTGAGGGACATGGCGCAGTTGGGGCGCACGCTGGCGCTGCTGGGGGAAGTTCCCGGCGTCTTGTCAGCGACGCGTCGCTGAATCGCCGGCACGCCGGCAGTTCATTCGGATTTTCGGAAAGGCTTGTCGCGCCATTCGAGCGCCTGCTTCAGGCCCTGCTCGCGGACGATGCGCGAAAACTCGGCAGCCGCGGGTGTCTCGTGGTAGATCGCATCGAATTCGGCGCCTTCCGCGACGCCGGTGCGAAGACCCATGACCTCGAACCAGCGATTGACGACGTGTTTGTGAATAGTCAACGCGTCCATGGGGACATTGGCGATGCGCTGCGCGAACGCGTGAACGTAATCGTCAAGCGCTTCGGGAGGAAGGGAACGATTCACCATCCCGATTTTCTCGGCCTCTCGACCGTCGATCAAGTCGCCCGTGAACAGCAGCTCCTTGGCCTTGAGCATGCCGACGCGTATCGGCCACATGCCCAGCGTCTGAGGTATGCCGAGGGCGCGCCCGGCCGGATGGCCGAACTGGGCATCGTGAGCGCAGAAGATCAGGTCGCACATGCCAGCGAGATCGTTCCCGCCGGCGAGGCAATAGCCATGCACCTGGGCAATGACGGGCTTGCGGTAATTCCACATGGCAAGCCACCGCTCGATGCTTTTGCGCAGGCGGTCGCGATCCTGGGCGATTGAGGGCGCCGCGCTCGTTCCCCGGTCGGCAATGGATCCATAGCCTTCGATGTCGTATCCGGTGCAGAAGGCGCGTCCGGCGCCCTTGATCACGATCACACGGACGACATCGTCCCGGTCGAGTCCTGACAGGGCGGATTCAAGGTCGCCGCGAAGGGCGTCATTGATGGCGTTGAGTTTTTCCGGGCGATTCAGCGTCAGTGTCGCGACCGGTCCGTCGATGGTGCAAAGAAGACTGTCGCGGTTCATTGCTTGGCCTGTGGGGGATGATGGGGCGTGGCTGTGGCCGCGCGACAGTCGGCCGGCAGGAAAAGGACCTGCGCAACCTGTGGGCGCATTCTATGCAGATGTGAATTTGGGCGTCAACGCGGAATGCCCGGGTGTAGCTTTCCGACGCCTGCAGGGGCCGGTTTCACTGAATGCCATGGCGGCTGTTAAGATGCGTGCCACGCAAACACCAAAGGAGGATTTTTCATGCAACGCGTCGTACAACGCACCATCGGAGTTGTCCTGGCTGCTTTGGCACTGGGGATCTCGTCTACAGGAGTCCAGGCGCAAAACGTCATCAAGATTGGTGCCCCGTTTTCGCTGAGCGGACCGTTCGCGTCTTTTGGCCAAGCGGGTTCGGCCGGCGTCGAAATGGCGGTCGAGGAACTCAATCGCCGCGGCGGGATCACCATCGGCAACACGAAGTACACGGTGCAGATGATCTCGGAAGACACGCGCTCGCAGGTGGCCGATACCGTGTCCATCATGGAGCGACTGACGCGCGAACAGAAGGTCGCTGCCGTGTTCGGCCCCATTGTGGGTGTGCTGTCCACGCCTGGCCAGGAAGTCACGCAGGCGGCGAAAACCATACATTTCGGGCCTGCGGTGCAGTGGAACGCGCTGATGGGCCGTCCCGACAAGAAGTACCTGGTGCACACGCAGGTCGATGATGACCTTCGCTACGGCGCTTTCGTGCCGCTGTTGGTGCGTGAAACCAAGATCAAGTCGATTGCGCTGCTGGGCGTGAATGACGCCACCGCGCGCTCGATCATGCCGAAGGTTGCGGCGCTGATGCAAAAGGAAGGCGTCAAGGTGGTTGCCGAGGAGTATTTCGAGCGCACCACGACCGATTTCTCGCCCTTCCTGACGCGCATCCGCAGCCAGAAGCCGGACATGCTGTTCTTCGGCTATGGCGACAACTTTGCGGTGTCGATCCTGCGCCAGGGCGTGGAGCTGAACGTTGCGCCGCACTACAGTGCCTTTGCCGGAACTTCGCTCACGGTGCCCATGCAGCAGGCGCTGGGCAAGCCGGTGGACTCCTTCATCGGCATGGTGGCCAACGAGAACCTGTTGCAGCCGCTGCATGACGACGTGACCAAATGGATCGCTGCCTACAAGGCGAAATACAACAAGGACCCCGCCGGAACAACCGATTGGGCGTTTTCGATGTACGACTACGTGTTCATCTGGGCGCGCGCGGTGCAGCAGGCCGGCACGTTCACGGATTCCGACAAGGTCATCGAGAAGATCCGCAATACCAACTACAAGGGCGTGCTCAATATCAAGATCGACGGCCGCGGCCAGGCCGACCATGACTACGACGTGGGAATCATCCGCAACGGCAAGTTGACGTGGCAGCACGTCAACGTCATCAAGTAAAACTATTTCCTGCAATGATGCCCGCGACCGGGCGCAGCCTGTATTCGGCTGGCCTGGTTCCGGTATTTCATGACTGATCTCATTCAGCAACTCATTAATGGCCTGCTGATCGGCGGCTTGTATGCGTTGGTCGCGCTGGGCATCTCGCTCGTCTTCGGCCTGACCGGCATGGTCAATTTTGCGCACGGCGAAGTCGTGATGCTGGGCGGTTATCTCACGTTCACGCTGACGCAGAGTTTCGGCATGCCGTTTCTCGGCTCGCTGGTGGGTTCGTTGCTCGCCGGTGGTCTGCTCGGTTTTGCCATGGACCGCACGACGTTCCGTTACACGCGCGGCACGCCCATGAATGGCCTGGTGATTTCGCTCGGGCTCATCATGATCTTCCAGAGCCTGGCCATGACCATCTGGGGCACCGAACCGCTGACCATGGACGTTCTTTTCCCGGGCGCATTCCAGCAGTGGGGACTGTCGCTGTCCATCCAGAAGGCCATCACGCTGGTGGTGACGGCCGTGCTGATCGCCGGTTTCGGCCTGTTTCTTGTCAAGAGCCGCGCCGGGCGCGCGCTGCGGGCGCTGGCGCAGGAACCCGAGGCGGCGGTCTATGTCGGCATTCCGGTGGAGCGTTACATCGCCCTCAGCATGGTCATCGGGACGGCGCTCGCGGCGGCGGCCGGCGCCATGTTTGCCGCGCTGTTCTCCATCACGCCTTTCGTGGGTACGTCGCTCACGGCCAAGGGCTTCATCGTGGTTGCGCTGGGCGGCATGGGCAGCGCAGCGGGCACCATCGCCGGTGGCCTGCTGCTGGGCGTCATGGAGGCGCTCGGGGCAGGCTATATCAGTGCGGCATTCACCGACGCCTACGGACTGCTGCTGTTTCTGCTGGTGCTGAGTTTCAAGCCCGCCGGACTGTTCGGCGTGTCAGGACGGGTGAAGCTGTGAGCGCTCGGGTATCCAATCTTGCGACTTGGGCAGTGGTACTGGCGCTGCTGTTTGCCGTGCCGTCCGTCGTCGGGTTCGATGGCGCCCTGATCAACATTGCGGTGGTCATCGCGATCAACGCCATCCTCGCATTTTCGCTGGGCATCTTGTTCGGCTACGCCGGCCAGATGTCGCTGGCGCATGCCGCGTTCTACGGTATCGGGGCCTATACGGCGGCGAACATCGCCCTCAAGTGGGGGGTGTCGTTCTGGTGGTGCCTGCCGATTGCGGCGCTGGCGGCGATGCTGGTGGCGGCCATTCTCAGCATCGTGGTGACGCGCATGGAAGGCATCGTGTTTTCGCTCGGCACCTATGCGGTGGGAGAGATGATCCGCCTCGTATTCGTCAACTGGTGGCAGGTGACGGGCGGGCCGCAGGGACTGTCGTTTCAGCGCCGGCCCGAGTCGATATTCGGGCTGGATTTCACCACGCGTGGATCGTTCTATTACGTCGTTGCGGCAATCCTCGTGCTGTCCTACCTCGGAATTCGCAAACTCATGAAGAGCAAGCTCGGCTGGTGGTTCGTTGCCCTGCGGGAGAACCCGGTGCTCGCCCAGTCACTGGGCATCAATGTGCACCTGGCCAAGGCCATCGTGTTCATCCTGAGCGCCGGGCTGGCCGGCGTGGTGGGTGTGCTGTATCTCTACAATTTCCGGCATATCTCGCCTGAGGCTTTTTCGGTGTGGGAGAGCATCCTGCTCATCCTGATCGTGATGATCGGCGGGGTGGGAACCATGGCGGGCCCCATCATCGGCGCGGCCGTGTTCTTGGTGCTGCCCGAAGTGCTGCGTCTGCCGCCGACGGTGCAGCCGGTGCTGATCGGCGTCGTGCTCATTCTCGTGGTGGTGCTCTTGCCGCGCGGCGTGGTCGGCACGTTCGAGGATTGGTGGAAGGCGCGCCGCATCAAGGGGCAGGCAGTGCCGAAGGAAGCGGCATGAACGCTCTGCTGGACATCGCAGGTGTCAGAAAGACCTTCGGCGGGCTGCGTGCCGTGAGCGAGGTCAGCTTCACGGTCGGACAGGGAGAGCTGGTCGGCCTGATCGGCCCGAACGGTGCCGGCAAGACAACCCTGTTCAACCTCATTACCGGCCACGACAAGCCGGACACGGGACGCATCACCTGGCGCGGCGAGCATATCGAGGGCTTCGCGCCGAACCTCATCGCGCGCCGCGGGCTGGTGCGCACCTTCCAGAACCCCATGGTCTTCGAAAACGTTTCCGTCGAGGACAACCTGATGATCGCGCGCAGCGCTCGCACCGATGATCCTCCGCCGGGCCTGGTCGAGCGCTTGATCGACACCTGCGGGCTGGCCGCCTACCTGGCGCAAAAGCCGGGCAACCTGCCGTACGGCGTGAAGCGGCGCCTGGGCATTGCGCTGGCGCTGACCATCGAACCGAAACTGCTGTTGCTGGACGAGCCCGCGGCCGGCCTGAACCAGGGCGAGCGCCAGGAACTGGTGGCGCTGCTGCGCGCCCTTTGGACCGGGGGCTTGACCCTGGTGGTGGTTGAACACGACATGCGCCTGGTGATGGGGCTGTGCCAGCGCATCCTGGTCCTGGATGCCGGTCAGCTGATCGATGACGGCCCGCCGGCCCAGATCCAGGCCAATCCGGAGGTGGCGCGTGTCTATCTCGGAAAAGCGGCGCTGAAGGCGCAGCAGGAAGGCGAGGGTAGCGATGCTGGCCATTGACCGCCTGTCCGGCGGCTATCGCGGCGGCTCTGTGCTGTTCGACGTGTCGCTGTCGGTGGGTGCGGGCGAGATCGTCGCGCTGATCGGCCCCAACGGCGCCGGCAAGACCTCGGTTCTGCGGGCCATCTCGCGCACGCTGCCGCAGAGCCGTGGCGCCATCAGCCTGAACGGCGAGGACATCATGCGGCGCACCGGCCATCAGGTGGTGGCGCTGGGCGTGGCGCATGTGCCCGAGGGGCGGCGCGTGTTTCCGCGTCTTACCGTGCGCGACAATATCGCGCTGGGGGCCTTCGTCCTCGACGATCACGCCAAGACGGCCGAAGCCGTGGCCAATGCAACCGACGTGTTTCCCGCGCTCAAGTCGCGGCTCGAGCAGTTGGCCGGCACGCTGAGCGGCGGCGAGCAGCAGATGCTCGCCTTGGCGCGCGGATTCGTCTCCAATCCAAAATTGATGCTGCTCGATGAGCCGTCGCTGGGCCTGAGCCCGCGCATGACCGATGAAGTGTTTGCGCTGATCGAGCGCCTGCGCACTGGCGGACGCTCCATCCTGCTGGTCGAGCAGAATGCCATCCTCGCGCTCGAGATTGCCGATCGCGGCTATGTGATCGAAGGCGGTCGCATCGTCACCGAGGGGCGCAGCGACGAACTGCGCCGCGCCGAGCTGCTGCAGCAGTCGTATCTCGGCCACGCCGGGTGAGCGCCAGCGCCGGGGCGGGATCCCGAGCATAATCCTGCGACCGGCGCCGTTGCCCGGTCGTTGTGCTCGGACTCGCGCATCGGTGCGGGGTTCAGGTGTCGAGGGCCGAGGGGAGCGATGATGTCCCCGGTTCGGCCGCAGGTCCATCCACTGGAAAGGAAAGTTCCATGAATGCATCCGTAAAATCGATCGCAGCAGGTGATGTGCCTGCAGGCATGTCCGCCGCGGAGTGGCAGGTGCGCTGCGAGCTGGCCGCCTGCTACCAGCTCACCGACCTGTATGGCATGTCCGACATGGCGGCGACGCATATCTCGGCCCGGGTTCCCGGCCCCGAGGAGCACTTCCTGCTCAATCCCTTCGGTATGCTGTTCGACGAAATCACGGCCTCCTCCCTGATCAAGGTGGATGTCGAGGGCAACGTGGTTTCCGGCGGCAGCAGCAAGCAGATGAACTTCGCCGGATTCGTGATCCACAGCGCCATCCACATGGCCAAGCCGGAGCTCACCTGCGTCATGCACACCCATACGCGGGCCAACAACGGCGTGGCGATGCTCAAGGAAGGCTTGCTGCCCTTGTCGCAAAAGGCGCTGCTCATGTACCACTACATCCGCTACCACGACTTCGAGGGGGCGGCGCTCAACCTGGGCGAGCGCGAGCGCATCGTCGCCGACATGGGCGACGATGGGCGCTGCATGATCCTGCGCAACCACGGGGCCCTTACCGTGGGCACGTCGGTCGGCGAGGCCTTCTGCTGGATGTACAAGCTGGAGATGGCCTGCCAGCACCAGCTCGACGGCCTGTCCGCGCAACGGGAACTGCAGTTGCTGTCGAAGGAAGTCATCGAGCTCACCAAGGAGCAGGGCCGCAAGCTGTTCATGCCGGGCGGTCCGGCCGAATGCGGCAAGCTGGAATGGCCGGGGTTGATCCGCAAGCTGGAGCGCGATCGCGGCACCTCCTACCGCACCTGACCCAGCGGCTCGGTCCACAGATTCGCGACAAATTTCAGGGGAGAACCGAATGCGTATTGCCATGAAAACCGGATTGGCGGCAGGACGAGCCGCAGTGAACGCAGCGCCCCGAACCCGCCTGAGCCGGCTGGTTGCTGCGAGCGCGATGTTGGCGGTATCGCTCTTGCATCCAGCCCATGCCCAGGTGCCGGGCAAGCCGCCTGCGGCGGGCACCAGCTGGAATGCGGTGCTGGATGCCGCGAAAAAAGAAGGCCAGGTAACGCTGTATTCAGCACTGACAAATCCGGAGATAGAACGCATAGCCACTGGATTCAGGAAGGCATATCCTGACATTCGACTGGAGTTCCTGCGAGGCCCTAGCGGCGAGCAGCTGACCAAGGTGGAGCAGGAACGCGCCTCCGGCGTGGATGGCGCCGATGTGCTCATTTCCACGGAACTGGCCTGGTTCATCGATCGCGCCAAGGAAGGCCGGTTGCTCAGGCCCGTGGGCCCGGCGCTGGCGGCATGGCAGCCCAAGTACATCCATCAGGGCACGGCGATCACCATCGGCTACCAGCCGGTGGTCATTCCCTACAACAAGAACCTCGTTCCGGTGCCGCCCAAGAGTTACCTGGATCTCCTCAAGCCCGAGTTCAAGGGCAAGCTGGGGACCACCGAACTGGCGTCCACCTTCCTCATTGCCTGGTACGAATGGCTGGAGAAGAACAACGGCCCGGACTACCTGAAGAAGCTGCGCGCGCAGAACCCGCGGCTCTACGTCGGTGCGACGCCGACTGCGCAGGCGATCGCCTCGGGCGAGGTGGGTGTGGCGGCGTTCGGGAACACATCGGCCACCAAGGCGATGATGGACAAGGGGGCGCCGGTCGACTTCGTGGTGCCGAGCCCTGCGCTCGGCGTCGAATGGATGATGGCGGTGCTTGGCTGGAGCAAGCGGCCCAATGCCGCGCTGGTCCTTGCGGAATACGTGCTCTCGCGCGAGGGGCAGGGTGTCTGGCACAGCCGCGGCGAAACGGCCAGTCCCTTGCCCAACATCCCGGGCTCCCTGGATGCCTCCAGCGTCTCGTCTTACGACCCGGCTGCCTACACCCCGGAGGTGGTCAAGAAGTATCGCGATTACTGGAGCGCGATTTTCAAGTAGGAATCTCGCCGCTAGGCAACGCTGCGGGCACAGGCACGCGGATCGCAGGGCAGGCTCGGAATGTAGAATGCCGGGCGGGCAATTGTCCTGCGGGTAGTGGCACCGAAATTCGCCGTGCCAGATGGAGTCCCGGCGGCAGTAGGGTACGGAGTGCGCCGGGCGAGCATCGCCGTGTTCACGCTTTGAGACAGTAGCAAAGAGATTGGTCAGCAGGTCATGAGCGGAAAAGTAGCGCTTGTCATTCGTAACGGCGTGATCCATGACGGTACAGGCGCGGAGCCTTTCGAGGCCGACGTTGCCGTTGATGGCGGGCGAATTGTCGCGGTGGGAAGACGACTCGGCAATCGCGGCACCCAGGAGATTGATGCGCGGGACCGCATCGTCACGCCCGGATTCGTGGACATTCACACCCACTATGACGGCCAGGTGACCTGGGACGAGCGCATCAAGCCTTCGTCCCTGCACGGGGTGACCACCTGCGTCATGGGCAATTGCGGCGTGGGGTTTGCACCCTGCCGGCCGGAGCACCGGGACCTGCTGGTGAGCCTGATGGAGGGCGTCGAGGATATTCCCGGCGCTGTGCTGCAGGAGGGTGTGCCCTGGGCGTGGCGATCCTATCCCGAATACCTGGAATTTCTGGCCGCGCGCCGCTTCGACATCGATGTCGCGAGCTTCGTGCCCCACGCGGCCCTGCGCGTGTTCGTCATGGGGGAGCGGGCCGCGAATCTTGAAGCAGCCACCGAAGCGGACGTTGGCGACATGGCAGCGCTGTTGCGGGAGGCGATGTCTGCGGGCGCGCTGGGATTCGGCACGTCGCGCATCCTGGTTCATCGATCGAGCGATGGCCGCAATATTCCCACCCTGGCGGCCCGCGAGAACGAACTGGTGGCGCTGGCCGCAGCGGTGGCGGATGGCCAGCGTGGTGTCATGCAGTACAACACCGATTTCTACGAAGCCGATGCGGTGCTCGCCGAACTGGGGCGAATACTTTCTGAGACCGGGTGCCAGGCCACGTTGTCCCTGAACCAGAACCACCGCGTTCCGCGGACGTGGGAGCAGGTTATGGACTGGGTTCGCGATGCCAATGATCGGGGCATGTCGATTACCGCCCAGGTGATGCCCAGGGCGGTCGGCGCGCTGCTCAGCCACGAACTGACGTTGACGCCCTTTTCGGAATCGAAAAGCTACCGTGCCCTTGAGCAATTGCCGTTCGCGGACAAGATCCGTCAACTCAGGCGACCGGAAGTCCGCGCCCGCATCCTGTCGGAGCAGCCCGAGGAAGATCGCAGCAAGCCCTTGGCCGGTCGTGCGCGCGCATTCGACAAGCTCTACCCGCTGTCCGTCCCCCTCGACTACGAGCCCTCGCCCCAGGACAGCATCGCCGCGCGCGCCGCGCGCGCCGGCGTGGCTCCCGAGGCACTGGCCTACGATCTCCTGCTCGAGGGCGATGGGCGCAACATGCTCTATCAGGCGATTGCAAACTATGCCGACGGTTCGCTCGATCCGTGCCTGAAAATGCTCACGCACCGTGACAGCGTCCTTGGCCTTGGCGACGGCGGCGCGCACATGGGCATGATCTGCGACGCCAGCTATTCGACGTTCATGCTCACGCACTGGGCGCGCGATCGCACCCGCGGTGGAAAACTGCCGCTGGCGCAGGTGGTACGCGCGCTGTCTCATGACACGGCGCGCGTTGTCGGCCTGAACGACCGCGGCCGAATTGCAGCGGGCCTGCGCGCCGACATCAATGTCATCGACTTCGACCGGCTGCAGATCGACATGCCGGAGATCGTGCGCGACCTGCCGGGTAACGGGCGCAGGCTGATGCAGAAAGCGCATGGGTATGATGCGACGATCGTGTCCGGGGTCATTACCTACGTCAAGGGTGCGCAGACAGGCGCATTGCCCGGTCGCCTGGTGCGCGGGCGTCAGCACGCCGGAGTGTGAGAAATTCTTCAATGGGAGATGGGAACATGAGTGATTTACGCGTGATCGATGCCGATGCACATTTCGTCGAGCCGCCGGAAGTGTGGACGAAGTTCCTCGATCCGCAATTCCAATGGGCGGCGCCGAAGCGAATGGTCGACAACCAGGGGCGCATGCGAAGGGTGCTGGCCGGGCAGATGTTGCACCACACGCCGTACAAGCCCAAGAGCACGCCTATGGAAAAGCTTCAGGGATCGTGGGACCCCAAGGCGCGCCTGGCCGACATGGACCGCGTCGGCGTCGACGGCATGGTGATCTATCCGACGTGGGGGCTGTTCTTTTTCAGCCTCACTGACCCGGCGACCTGCGCCGCGCTGTGCCGTGCGTATAACGACTGGGCCAGCGAATTCGTCGCCACGGACCCAAAGCGACTGTTCGCCCCGGCCATCGTCCCTCAGATCGACGTGCAGATGAGCATTGCCGAGGCCAAGCGGGGGCTGCGGGAACTGGGCCTGAAGGGCGTTTTCATGCGCCCGAATCTGGTGGGCGGCAGGACCATCGATCATCCTTCGTATGAGCCGCTATGGGACCTGCTCGAGGAGTATGACGCGCCGCTGGTGCTGCACGAAGGAACGACCGAGGACCTCAACCAGGCGGGGATGGACCGGTACGACAATTTCATGTTCCGGCACATGATCTCGCACCCGTTCGAGCAACAGATGGCCCTGCTCAGCCTTATCTGCGGCGGCGTCCTCGAACGCCATCCGAAGATGAAGGTGACGATCGTGGAGTGCGGCGTGGCCTGGGTGCCTTACTGGCTGGCACGCATGGACGACCATGTCGAGCAGTGGGGCCATGCCAGCCTGAAGCTCGCGGCGAAGCCATCGGAATATTTCAAGCGACAGTGTTTTGTATCGGCGGAGGGGGCTGAACGACTGCTTCCCTTCACGGTGTCTGCGATCGGGGATGACAATATCTGCTTTTCCAGCGATTATCCGCACCCCGATCACCCATTTGATGGAATCGTCGATGAACTGAAGTCGATGCCGGGATTGAGCGAGGCGTCCAAGCGGAAAATCCTCGGGGAAAACGCGGCGCGGTTATTCGGGATCTGAGATCAGGTCAAGTGAAAGGTATTCAATGAAAAAGGAGGCAGCAGGAATGATCCATGCGAGCAACTTAATACGGATGGTGGGGCTGACCCTGGCGGGGATGGCCCTTGCCGCCGGAACGCATGCCCAGCCGTTCCCGAACAAGCCCATCATCATCATCCAGCCGTACTCGGCCGGGGGCCTCCTGGACATGGGGTCACGGATCATGTCGGTTCATGCCGAAAAGCTGCTTGGCCAGCGGATCGTCGTGGAGAATCGCACGGGAGGGGGAGGGAAGGTAGGGACGGAGGCGATGCTCAGGGCGCCAAGGGATGGATATACCCTTGCAGCGGTCAGCAGCAGTCTTGCGGTCTATTCGCCCTTGCTGGATGCGACGTTCAAGTTCGAGCCGGTAAAGGACTACACGCCAATCACGTTGGCGTTCGATACCTATTACGTGCTGGCTGCCAGCCCGACAGCTCCGTTCAACAGCCTCGCTGGCCTGATCGCCTATGCCAAGTCGAATCCGGGAAAGCTCAGCGTCGGCAATGCGGGGGACGGTACCGGAGGGCACCTGGCTTTCGAACTGTTCAAGCAGGCGGCAGGGTTCGATGCGACGGCCATCCCCTTCAAGGGCGAAGGGCCGCTGATCCCGTCCATCGTGGGTGGTCAGGTCCCGGTGGGCTACACCACCGGAACGGTGAGGCCCCTGGTGGAGGCGGGAAAGCTGGTGGCATTGGCCACCACTGGACCGACTCGCTGGAAGCTGTTCCCCAACGCGCCGACTTTCAAGGAAGCCAATATCTCGCCGCTTGCTGTTTCAGCCTTGTTGGGCTTCATCGGGCCACCTGGAATGCCTAATGATGTAGTCGCCAGGATCAATGCGGCGATGGTGGCATCGCTGCAGGTTCCAGAGGTCCGCAAGACGCTTGAAGAGGCCGGCGCCGTGGTTCGTGGCGTGGGGCCGGAGGAGTTCGCGGCGCAGATCAGGAGCGATCTTGATGGTTGGGGCGCGGTCATTCGCAAGGCCAACATCAAGATCAATTGACGGGCCCTCTCCGGGGCGTTTTGTACCGGAATACTTGCGCCTGCCGGAGACAGGGATCGCGTGACCGCGTTCGAACTGCCGCCGCTGCGATGTTGTGCCTAAGACCTCATTTCACGATTGGGGGGATGCTCCCCACAATCTCCTCCTGCTTTGGGGCCATCTCGCTATTTCTGCAATGGCCTCCGAGGGCTTCACCGCAATAAAGCCGGTTCCGGATTGTCCAGGATCAAGGAAATGCCCCCCAGGCGAGGCGAGAATGACCACATGCATTTGGAAACCGAACTCAAACTCGTCTGCGAGCCTGCGGTACTGGGACGGATTGCCCGCCATCCGGCAGTGCGAGCCGCCAAGCTTGGGCGGGCGCACTCCGAGCATCTGATCAGCCGCTACTTCGATACCCCTGACGGCAAGTTGCGCGCCGCCGGGCTTGCGCTGCGCGTGCGCAGCACGCCGCGCGGCTGGGTGCAGACCCTGAAGGGGGAGGGAACGGGCGCGGCAGGGATGTACGAGCGACCGGAGTGGGAGTGGCCGGTACCCTCGTCGAGCGTCGCGGGTGATTTGCTTGCCAGCACACCTGCGATCAAGGCGCTAGGCGGTAAAAAGAACCTCACCAAGGCGCTGGCCTCCCTGGCGCCGGCGTTCGAGACCGAATTCAAGCGGACCATCCATTTGCTGCGCTTTACCGATGGCTCGGAAGCAGAACTGTGCCTGGATCTGGGGGAAGTTCGCGCACAGGTTCGCTCGGATATGCGGGTAGAGCCGATCTGCGAGGCGGAAATCGAATTGCGCGGCGGTCGTGGTAACGACCGGGACGCCGGCGCCAGTTCGCAAGCGCTCTATGAACTGGGCCTGGCGCTGGCCGAGAGCCTGCCGGTGCGGCTGGGTTACCTGAGCAAGGCCGCGCGCGGCAGCGCCTTGCTGCTCAGGCCTGTCCGCAAACCGGCCAAGGCCCTTGCGGTGTGCCTGGACAAAACGATGAGTCGTGCGGATGCCTTCAGAACCATCGTCGGGGCCTGCATGACGCAGATGCAGGCGAACGAGGCCGGACTGCTGGCAGGGCGCGACGATGAATACGTGCATCAGATGCGCGTGGCCATCCGCCGGCTGCGCTCTGCCTTCGCCATCTTTCGCCAGCGTTCGGATGCCAACCCCTTTTTGGTGCCGGCGGCCCAGATGCGCTCGCTGGCGCAGGTCCTTGGCGTGGCGCGTGACTGGGACGTGTTCTGTGCCGAGACGATCAGGGTTATCACGCGGGCGCTCCCCGAGTCGGCTGGCCTGGCCACGTTATCCCGCAAGGCAACCCGCCTTCGCCGGCTGGATGACCGCGCGGGGCGCGAGGCGGTGTTCTCGCCCCAATACACGCGAGGCATGTTGCAGCTGGGCCAATTGTTGCCGACGGCTGAAGCACACATTGTCGCCGCAGAGCAGCCGCTGCCGGCGTTTGCAGCGCTCATTCTGCAAAAGCGGCACCGGCGCCTGCGCAAGCTGGGCGAGCGGATGGCGGAATTCACCAGCGAGGAGTTGCACCGATTTCGCATCAACGCCAAGAAGCTTCGCTATGCGGCGGAGTTTTTCCATGCGCTATTTCCGGGGCGCCGCACGCAGACGTACATCCGGGCCTTGTCGAGGTTGCAGGACGCGCTGGGCGGCCTGAATGATGTTGCAAACGCTGAACTCATGGTTGGGGAGCTGTGCAAGCCCGTGCGCCCCGATGATGCAACCACGGGCATATTGCGCGGGTGGTTGGTCGCCATGCGCCAGCAGCACCTGGACACCTTGCCGGATGCCTGGCAGAACTTCCGCGGACAGGAGCGCTTCTGGAGGCGGTGGCTGCCTGCGCCCGCGCTGGCGCCGGTACCCCAGACCGACCATGCGGTGGCATCGGCAGCGTTGTCGGCACCCCAAGTTGCGCTCGTCGAGAATGCGACGGATTGAGGGCTCATTAATTCTGAATTGACCAGCTAGGGAGGGCATGATGTTTGAATCCGCTGAAGTAGGACACAAGGTCGACAAGGCCAAATATGCACGCGAGGAACCGAAGCTGCGCGAGGCGCTGCTCAACGCCCAGTTCGACCTCTCCGAGCACGGCAAGTTTCCGGTGCTCATCCTCATCGGCGGTGTCGACGGGGCCGGCAAGGGCGAGACGGTGAACCTGTTGAACGAATGGATGGACCCGCGCCACATTCGCACCGTGGCTTTCGGTTCTCCCTCCGATGAGGAGGCGGAGCGGCCCGACATGTGGCGCTTCTGGCGCGCGCTGCCGCCCAAGGGCAACGTGGGCATCGTGTTCGGCTCCTGGTATACGTCGCCCATCGTTTACCGGGTGATCGGCAAGACCGATGACGTCGCCCTGGAGCATGCCGTTGATCGCATCGTGCGCTTCGAGAACATGCTGTTCAACGAAGGCGTGCTGATCCTCAAGTTCTGGTTTCACCTGTCCAAGGAGCAGCAGAGGAAGCGGCTCAAGGAGCTGGAGAAGGATCCCGACACGCGCTGGCGCGTCACCAAGCTCGATTGGGAGCGATTCAAGATCTACGACCGCTTCAGGGCAATTTCGGAACACACCCTGCGTGAAACAAGCACCAGCAATGCGCCGTGGATCGTGGTTGAAGGGGCCGATGCGCGGTATCGCAGCCTCACCGTGGGCAAGGTGCTGCTGGAGTCGATGAAGAAGCGCCTGGCCGAACGCTCCGCCCCGCGCGAGCCGGTAAAAGCGGCGCCGCTGGTGCCGGTGATGGACAATCTCAAGCTGGTGCGCGACCTTGACATGACGCAGAAGGTCGCCAAGCCGGAGTACGAGAAGAAGCTGGAAAAACTGCAGGGCAGCCTCAACCTGATCATCCGCGACAAGAAATTCAAGAAGCGCTCGCTGATCCTGGTCTTCGAGGGGTCGGATGCCGCTGGCAAGGGTGGGGCGATTCGCCGCATCACCGGCGCGCTCGATGCGCGGCAGTATTCGGTGACTCCGGTTGCGGCACCCACCCAGGAAGAACGCGCCCAGCCCTACCTGTGGCGCTTTTGGCGGCATGTGCCGCGCCTGGGCCGCGTCACCATATTCGACCGCTCCTGGTATGGACGCGTGCTGGTAGAGCGCGTCGAAGGTTTTTGTGCGGAGGCCGACTGGATGCGCGCCTACAGCGAGATCAATGACTTCGAGGAGCAGATGACCGAGCGCGGCGCCATCGTGTGCAAGTTCTGGCTGCAGATCAGCAACCAGATGCAGTTGCGGCGCTTCAAGGAGCGCGAGAAGACCAGCTTCAAGCGCTTCAAGATCACCGAAGAGGACTGGCGTAATCGCAAGAAGTGGGACTTGTACGAAGGGGCGGTGGCGGACATGGTGGACCGCACCAGCACTGAAATCGCGCCCTGGACGCTGGTCGAGGCCGAGGACAAGTACTTTGCTCGTCTAAAGGTGCTTCGTACGGTCGTGGCGCGGCTGGAGGGTTCACTTTAACGGTGCTTTACGATCAGAGGGGAATACATCCCTTAGCTCCCCTATGCTGGCGGCTGCACAACTCATTTTGTAGCCGTTTCCAAGGGGCGACGTGTTGAGGCGCAGGCACTGCGGGCACTGGAAAGTGGTTCGTTGGGAGCTGGCGTGGGCCAGGCTGCAGGCCATGGCAGGATTCGGCGCGATTGTGCCGGCCGAGGGGGGCAATTGATATAATCTGCACCCACCCATGCGCATTCTCATCAGCAACGACGACGGCTACTTTGCCCCAGGGATCGCCGCCCTCGCGCAAGCGCTTGCGGCGCTCGGCACGGTTACCGTGGTGGCTCCGGAGCGCGATCGCAGCGGGGCTTCCAATTCGCTGACGCTGGACCGGCCGCTCGCCGTGCGCACGGCAGCCAGCGGCTTTCGCTTCGTCAACGGCACGCCCACCGATTGCGTCCACCTGGCGGTGACGGGGCTGCTCGACCAGTTGCCCGATATCGTGGTCTCGGGCATCAATCACGGCGCCAACATGGGCGACGACACCATCTATTCCGGGACCGTGGCAGCGGCCACCGAGGGCTACCTGCTCGGCATTCCGTCCATCGCCTTTTCGTTGGCGAGCCGCTCGGGGAACCATTTCGACACTGCGGCGCGCGTTGCCCATGACCTCGTGATGCGTTTTCGCGATAACCCGCAGAGCGTGCCCATCCTGCTCAATGTGAACATTCCCGATATCCCCTTTGCTGAACTGGCAGGCACCGAGGTCACGCGACTGGGCAAGCGCCACAAGGCCGAACCGGTGGTTCGCGCACTCAATCCGCGCAATGAAACCGTGTTCTGGGTCGGGCCTGCGGGTGAAGCGGCCGATGCCGGCGAGGGGACGGATTTTCATGCCGTGGCATCCCATCATGTGTCGATCACACCGCTGCAGATGGACCTTACGCACCAGCAGCAGATGCCGCTGGTCAGGCAATGGTTGGCCAAATGAGGTTGGCCAAATGAGGTTGGCGCAATGAGAGCGTGTCAATGACAGCGTCCCGCCTGCGCGGCATCGGCTTTACCTCGCAGCGTACCCGCGACCGCATGATCGAGCGGTTGCGCGCCCAGGGCGTCGAGGATGAAACGGTGCTGGCGGCCATGGCGGCGGTGCCGCGTCACCTGTTCGTGGATGAGGCGCTGGCCAGTCGCGCCTATGAAGACACGGCGTTGCCCATCGGCTTCGAGCAGACCATATCGCAACCGGTGGTCGTGGCGCTCATGATTGCGGCCCTGCGCAAGGGACGCGAAGGAAAGCTCGGCAAGGTGCTCGAGATCGGGACGGGGTGCGGTTACCAGGCGGCGGTCCTGGCGCAGGTGGCGACCGAGGTGTACTCCATCGAACGGATCAGCGGCCTGCTTGAGCGCGCACGCGCCAACCTGAGGGAGATGCGCCTGCGCAATCTTCGCCTGGCCTATGGCGATGGCGCCAACGGCATTCCTGAGGCGGCGCCCTTTGACGCCATCATCCTCGCGGCGGCCTCGCCGGAAGTGCCCGCCGCGCTGAAAGCGCAGCTTGCCGTCGGTGGCCGCCTGATTGCGCCCATTGTGGTCAAGCCCGGCGGCAGCGAGCAGGCGCTGTTCCTGCTGGAGCGCACGGCGACAGGGTGGTCGGAGCAGTGGCTCGACCCGGTGCGCTTCGTGCCTTTGCGGGTCGGCAAGCAGTAATGCGCTTGCGCGCTCTGGCCGGGATCGTGGCGTTGGCGATTGTGCTGGCCGGATGCGCGTCACGCGGTAGCGCACCGGTGATCGATCGTACGTCGCCCACGGGCAGGCCGTCCACGCCACCTGCTGGTGTGCCCGCTCCAATCCCTGCGGTGACGCCCGCCGCTTCGGGTGGACGCGGGCTCGATGCGCGCGCCGAGTTGTACACGGTGCGGCGCGGGGACACGCTCTACAGCATCGCCCTGGACAGCGGCCATAGTTATCGCGAGATTGCCGAGTGGAACAACCTGCCCAATCCCAATCTCATTCGTGAAGGCCAGGTGCTGCGACTGACCTCGCCGCAGGGCGTGGCACAGGCACGTGCCGTGGAGGGCAGGGGCACGGTGGAGTCCCGGCCGCTCGAGCGTGAATCCCAGGAGCGCGACTCAGGTGCTGCCGCGGCCCGGGACCCGATCAAGCGCGAACCCCGGGCAGTGAAGCTGCCCTACACCGATGAGAATCTCGCGTTGCTGTCGCGCGATCCGAAGCCGCCAGCAGCCGCGGTGCAGCCGGCGCCGCCACCCGCGAAGCCCGCTGCGGCAGAGCCCAAGCCCCCTGCAGCCGAACCCAAGCCGCCGGCGCCGCAAGAGGGCGCCGAAGACGACGAAAAAATCGACTGGGGTTGGCCCACGGCCGGGCGCCTGCTCGCCGGGTTCTCGGAAAATACCAACAAGGGCCTGGACATTGGCGGCAAGGCCGGGCAGCCCGTGAATGCGAGCGCCTCTGGGACGGTGCTCTATGTGGGCAGCGGCATCCGCGGCTACGGCAAGCTCATCGTGATTCGCCATTCGCGCACCTATTCGACGGTGTATGCGCACAATAGCGAGATCCTGGTCAAGGAATCGCAGCGGGTGGTGAAGGGGCAAAAGATCGCCGAGATGGGCAACAGCGACACTGACCAGGTGAAGCTGCACTTCGAGATTCGCCGCCTCGGCAAGCCCACCGATCCTGCGAAATTCCTGCCGGAACGTGCACCATAGCGGCTTGGTCCCCGGGTCTCGGGCACCCTGCGGGGGCGTTGAGGTGCCGGTGCGCGCTATTCACGCACCGCGCAGGGTTGATCAGTTGGAGATGGTGTCCGTGGGCTGGCGCCGCAGAGGGCGAGCATGTCCGGGTCGTCACTGATTTCCTTGGCAAACTCGATGTTCTTCGAGAGTTCTTCAAGGTAGAGGTTCTGGCCGCGAAAATGCGGTTCGGCATAGTGGTAGCCATGGCCCAAGTCCTGCTCCAGGCGCTTTGTTGCACCCACGTAGAACCCGGGGGTCTTGCGTACCAGGTCCTCGCCTGAGGAGTACACGACGATCCGCTTGCCTTCGGCATCCTGGCGATGCGCAATGCCTGCTTCGACGAATTCGGGATACAGGCGATCCCGGCATTTCTCGAGATAACAACGGTCCGCCATCTGGGCGATGATGTCGGCCGATCCGAGCAGGTTGCCCAGCAGCCGGTAGATCAGGCGCGGCACCTTGATGCTGTTGACAGGCTGTTCATATCCGGTGAAGTGGATCAAGGATGCTGCAATCTCGGCCTGATCAGGCATGCCGAGCTTCGGCAGGTAGTTGCGCAGGAACTCGGCACCGCGCGATACGTGAATCATCGTAAATGCTGCGCCGCTGGAAACAGGCTTGTCGTTCAATTGCCGCAAGTATCCGATGTCGTGGAACAGGGCCGTGACAACGCCTAGCTTGAACATGCGATCGTCAATGCGCTCCGTGCCCACGCGTGTTCGCTCGTAGCCGTCGATCAGTCGCGCCATGGCCAGTGTCACGTCCAGCACATGCTGGATGTCATGATAGGCGGTGTCGCATGCGTGAAAACCCGTGAACTGACCGCAATACATCGCGGTCGCATCGTTGAAAGCCGTATTCAGGGAATCGGTTTTCGAGTCCGGGTAGAGTTCGAGGAATATGCGGTCGACTTCAGCTTTCACCGCTTCCGGGTCCGTGGTCTTGAGCGTCTGCGCGACGTCAAATTCGTTTTTGTGCTCGTTCATCAGCAGCTCCCGGCGCTTTTCTCGGATGGTTTGTTGTTTGCCGTCAAGAATTCCCTACGAATTCTAGGCGCCCGCCGGGGTGGTTGCAACACAATGAGAGGGAGATTTATTCCCTTGTTTGCGGCCTTTATCAATTGCTTGGGGGATGCGACGGCCGGCTGCCGCGTTCAGGGGGATGGCTGCGACGGAACCGCGGCTGGGGCGGCTAAGGGCAGGGGTATGGATACCGGCGCCACAGGAAAAGCGTCCCTCAGGGCCGAGGCCAGTTCCAGCACCGCGATCGCATAAAAACTAGAGCGATTATAACGAGTTAGCGTATAGAAATTCTGCAGGCCTACCCAGAAAACGAGTGCCTGCCCGGCCGTTTCCAGATCGACCAGGGTGCTCAGGGTTTCGGCTGGCACGCTTGACCGGGCCTGCGGCGCGAGCTGGACTCCCATGGAAGGCAGATCGCCGATACGCCAGGCCGGCTTGACACCGGTTTCGAGCAGCTTCTTCCAGCCATCGCCCTCCACGCTGGCTTGGAAGGCCACAGGTTGACCGGGCGACCAACCATGGTTCTTGAGGAAGTTGGCGACGCTGCCGATGGCATCGGCAGGGCTTGCCACCAAGTCGGCTCGCCCATCGCCGTCGTAATCGACGGCATAGCGCCGGTAGCTGCCCGGCATGAACTGCGGTATGCCGATGGCACCGGCGTATGAGCCGCGCAGGGACAGGACGTCGAGGTTGGATTCACGCGCGAACAGCAGGAAGTTCTCAAGCTCCGAACGAAAGAATTCGGCACGTCGCGGAAAATCGAACGCCAGCGTGACCAAGGCATCGATCACGCGATAGCGCCCCATGTTCCTGCCGTAGACCGTTTCCACGCCGATGATGGCGAGGATGATTTCCTCCGGCACGCCGAACTCCGCCGACGCGCGCTGCAGTGCGGCGACGTTGCGTTCGCGAAACCTGAGCCCGGCCTCGATGCGCTGGGGGGTCACGAACAGCGCGCGGTACGCCTGCCAAGAGCGGGCGGGCGCCTCGGCGGGAGGCGTCATGGCGCGCACGATTTCGGGTTGATAGACGGCCTTGCGAAATAGCGCTTCCAGCTCGCGCCCCACAAAGCCGTGCTGCGTGACCATCTGCTCGATGAACTGGCGAACCGCGGGCTGGTTCGCGTAACGCTGGACGGGTGCAGGCGGTCGATCGGGTCTGGCGAGGAGCGGGGGCGAATAGGCCTGCATGACGCCGAGTAGTGCGGCCAGGGCCAAGGTTTGCGATGTTTTCAACGCTCGTACCGATCATGCATGGCGCGGATTCTACCGCGCGCATTGGCGATCATTGTCAGATCTTGAATGCGCCGACTGCGCGGCGCAATTGCGCGACACCGTCGGGGGAGGGCGTGCGACCGTAGCGCAGCGCGGCATACAGATTCGCGATCTCGTGCGCAGCACTCGCCTTGTCGGGAAGCGCGGGTGCAATGCGCGCGGCGAAATCGAGCGGTCCTTCGTCGGGGCGCCGGGCCATGCCCTTGCGCGCGAGCTTTTCGCAGAATGACAACCAGGCAGCCTGCACCGGGTCGTGGTTGCGGAATTTCCACAGCAGCCATGCCGCCATTAGTCCGAGGACGATCGCCACGCTCCAGAACATCAGCTGCGCCAGGTTCTGCCAGTTCGGCTGCGAGACACCGAGCTTGCTCAGCATGTCGCGCTGGCGGTCCGGGTTGTAGCCCAGCACCCACTGGTTCCATTTGTTGGCGAGCGCATCCCAGTTGTAGCGCATGCCGCGCAGCCACGCGAGTTCCTCGCGCATGATCAATGGAACGGTGTTCTGCGGCACGGACGAAGCCAGGCCGGATTCGATGCGGGAGGGAACCACGGCCGCGGTTGGATCGACACGCACCCAGCCCCGACCCTGCAAATACACTTCCGACCAGGCGTGGGCATCGGACTGTCGCACGATGTGGTAGTCATCGACCGGGTTCAGGTCTCCTCCCTGGTAGCCGGTCACCACGCGCGCGGGAACGCCCGCCGCGCGCATGAGAAACGTGAATGCTCCGGAAAAGTGCTCGCAAAAGCCCTTCTTGGTGTCGAAGAGGAACTCGTCGACGGTGTTCTGCTGCAACAGCGGCGGCTGCAGCGTGTACTCGAAGCCACCGGAACGGATGTACTCGATCGCCTGGCGCAGGATGGCCTCGTCGCTGCCGAGCGCCCGGCGCCATTCGCGCCCGAGGCCGCGTGCACGCGGATTCAGGTTGCCCGGCAGGCGCGTGGCGGAGGCCATTTCCTCCTCGCCGCTACCGTCGGAAGTGCGGTAATCCGTATAGGAGCGCAGGTCGTATCGGAGGCGCGTGCGCACCGGCTGTATGGAGAGCATCTGGTAGTCGCTGGTAAAGCGGGCATTGGGCGGCGAGCTCGCCGGCAGGTCGAGCCCGAACAGCCAGAAAAAATTGTGCGGCTCGAGCGTGACTTCGTAATCGACGGGCTTGCCGAAGGCTTCGAAGCGCAGTGACGGCCGCAACCTGCCGCCGCCCGGCCGCCAGGTCCTGCCGTCGAAATCCCAGAACACCGGCCCGCGCCAATACATCGTGCCCCGGGGCGGCGCCTCGCCCTGGAACTTCACGCGGAAGGCAATGGCGTCCGATGTGGACAGGCGGCTGAGTGACCCGGGCGACATGCTGTCCGAGAGTCCCGTAACGCCGGAATACGCATCCTGCGGCACGCCCCACAACGGCCCTTGCACGCGGGGGAACAGGAGGAACAGCAGCAGCATTACCGGGCTTGCCTGCAGCAGCAGGCTGCCCGCGGTGCGAAGGTTGGCCGCCATGGGGCGCGATGGCGCGGATGCGCCCGACAGGCTCGCGGTCACCAGCAGGACAGTGGCGAGCATGAGCGCCGCAGTCGGAATGGTCTGCGAATAGAAAAAGTTGGTGAGGGCGAGAAAGTACGAAAGGAACACCACCACGAAGACATCGCGCGGGGCGCGCATTTCCATCAGCTTCAGCGACAACAGCAACACCAGCAGCGTGACGCCCGCGTCGCGGCCGAAGATGGTGCGAAACGTGAGGTACACGCCGACCATGCCACCGACCGTGAACACCAGCAGCAGCCAGCGCGGCGGCAGCGCGCGCTGGCGCCAGGCAATGAACAGGCGCCAGGAAAAGAACAGCGTCGCGGCGGCCGACACCCACCAGGACAGGCGCGCCGCGTGCGGCGCCGCCGACAGCGCGAGGCCGGCCAGCAGCAGCGCCATGTCGCTGAAGCGGTGGATCGGAAGGTCGATGGGTTTTTGCATGTCGCCGCCGTTGACTTTGCCTATGCGATCTCGAACAGGGCCAGTGTCCGCAGGCACGTTTCGCGATGCGCCTCGCCATCACCCAGGGGGATCTCCGAGCCCGGCAGACGCAAGCCATAGCGCGCGCCGCTCTGTGTCGCGAGCAACACCCAGCGGCTGAGCCGCGACAGCCGTGCTTCGGTGTCGAATCCCTGCGGCATGTCGTCGAAATCGAACCACAGCTCCGAGGCCGCGCGGCCGATGAACACCTTGGTCAGCGGCGTGTCGGTGCGGGCGACGGCCTTCCAGGCCACGTGCCGCGGCGAGTCGCTGGGCTGGTAGGCGCGCAGGCCGAAGAAGTCGTCGCTTCCCGCACCCACCGAAATCGCGTCCCCCGCTTCGGGGCGTGCCTGGGGCAATGGGAGGAGCGCGTCATCCGGTGTCGGATAGACGAGGGCACGCATGTCCGGTCGCACATAGCTCCAGGCGCGCGTGAGCCCTAGCGGGAAGCGCGTCTCCAGGGTCACGCGCTCGAGGGGCATCCAGCCGCGTTTTTGCGCACGCTGCGGTATGGCCACCACACCCACGCGTTGCGCGGGAATGTCGCAGCTCACCATCTCGCCCTTGCAGGTGAGCAGCAGGCTGAAGCGGTCATGCCTGTCCGGATTCTCGATGTGCACGTGAAACTGCGCCACTTCGCCCGCGAATACGGGATCCACACGGCCGGGGCTCACGGCGAGGCGGGCCAGGTTGCGAAATGTGTGCAGGATCGACACCACGCCCATGCCGGTCAAAAGAAAGGTGAGCACGTAGCCCAGGCTCAGGTTGTAGTTGATGGAGCCGATCAGCATCACCACCATCGATGAGCCGAATACCAGGCCTTGGCGGCTGGGCAGCACATACACGCGGCGTTGCGTAAGCACGATGGTCCCGGGTTCGGGCGCGTGGCGCCGGTAGAACCACTGGGCGAAGTCGTAGATTCGCGAGTACTTGCGCAACGGTTGCAGGACGCGCTGCAGCATGAAAGGGGGCCTGTGGGCTAGCGTGTTCTCGAGCGGGCGTACGGGTGCATTTTATTGCCGGGGGCTGGATCTCGGTCGGGTCATGGGATGGCGACTGCGGCAATCAGCCCGGCAGCGGTGTCGCTGCTCGAGCGCCGCACGCCGTCGTGCACCGGGCGCAGGCGGTGGCCGGTTATTCCCGGCAGCACCGCCTGGATGTCTTCCGGCAGTACGCTGTCGCGGCCCTCAAGGAGCGCCCACGCGCGTGACGAGGCCAGCAGGCCGAGGGCCGCGCGCGGCGAGAGCCCGTTGGCGTAGTCGGGCGAGCGGCGCGATTGCTCGATGAGCGCCTGGATGTAATCGAGCAGCGCCGGGGCGGCGTGGACGTTGCGCACCATCGATTGCAGTTTCGTGAGTTGGTCGGGCGTGAGGGAGGGGGTGAGGCCGCCAATCATGTCGCGGCGTTCGACGCCCTGCAACAGCGCACGCTCGGCTTCACGATCCGGATAGCCGAGCTCGATGCGCATAAGAAATCGGTCCAGCTGGGATTCGGGCAGCGCGAAGGTGCCCACCTGGTGCGACGGGTTCTGCGTGGCGATGACGAAAAACGGCTCGGGCAGTGGGCGCGTCTCGCCTTCTGCCGTCACCTGGTGCTCTTCCATGGCTTCGAGCAGCGCCGACTGCGTCTTGGGTGTGGCGCGATTGACTTCATCGGCAAGGATCAGCTGGGAAAAGATCGGGCCGGGGTGAAATTTGAAGGTGCCCGTATCGCGCTCATATACCGAGACGCCGATGATGTCCGCCGGGAGCATGTCGCTGGTGAACTGGATGCGATGGAAGTTCAGTCCCAGCAGGCGCGCCAGGACATGCGCGAGCGTGGTTTTGCCGACGCCAGGAAGATCTTCGATGAGCAAGTGGCCGCGCGCGAGCAGGCAAGCCAGCGCGAGCCGGATTTGGTGTTCCTTGCCGAGTACGACCTTGCCGGCCTGGGTGATGACATTTTGCAGTGATGAAAGAGCCATTGATGAGTGTGATCCGACCTGTTGGTGAGCCTTCTGGCTGGCCGCAAGTGTAGCGGATTCCCGTATCATGATCGGGCTCGTGGGCCGCTGAAAATATTTTCAGTTGAGGCGTCTTTCGTGGAATAAAACCGGTTCTTCGCTACCAGTCATGACACTTGCATTCATCAGCCATGCCGATTGCCATGGGCACAACATGGGTGAGGGCCACCCCGAGTGCCCGGAGCGGCTCGCCGCGGTGGAGGACCAGCTCATCGCATCGGGCCTTTCGGTTCTTCTCGATCCGCGTGAGGCGCCGTTGGCGAGCGACGCTTCGATCGCCAGGGTGCATCCGCAGTCCTACATCGACAGCGTCCGCGCGGCGTCGCCCGCGCAAGGTGTGGTGCATCTGGATCCGGACACCGCCATGAGCCCTGGGACCTTGCAGGCGGCGCTGCGCGCGGCCGGTGCGGGTGTACTGGCGACCGACCTGGTGCTGCGCGGCGAGGCGGACGCGGCCTTCTGCGCCGTGCGCCCGCCAGGCCACCATGCCTGCCGGGAGCGCGCCATGGGTTTCTGTTTCTTCAACAATGTGGCGATCGCCGCGCGCCATGCGCTGGAGGTGCACGGACTCAAGCGCGTGGCGATCGTCGATTTCGACGTCCACCACGGCAATGGCACGGAAGACATCTTTTCCTACGATGAGCGCGTGCTCATGACCGGGACCTTCCAGCACCCGTATTACCCCTATAGTGGCACCGGCATGGTGGCCGACAACATGGCGAGCGTGCCCCTGCGCGCCGGCACCGATGGCACCGGCTTTCGCGAAGCCTTCGAGCAGGTTTGCCTGCCGCGACTCGAGGCGTTCCGTCCCGAGATGATTTTCGTGTCTGCCGGATTCGATGCGCACCGGGAGGACGACATGGCCATGCTGCGCCTGACCGAAGCCGATTACGCGTGGGTCAGCACGGAGATCAAGCGCATCGCCGACACCCATGCGCAAGGCCGCATCGTTTCCATGCTGGAAGGCGGGTATGCCCTGTCGGCGCTGGGACGCAGCGTCGTCGCGCACCTGAAGGTGCTGGGCGGGTTCTAGATCGGAGTCTTGGAGGCCATTTCAGAATTACCGAAATGGCCCCTGAAGTAGGGGAGTTTGAGGGGAGTATCCCCTCAATTGTGAGATGAGCTCTTACGCGCCGGCGCCCGCCAGCATCGGTGCATTGGCAGCGCATAATTGCCTTGCACAATCGGCGACCGACTGCACGTCGAGCCGTATCGGGCGAATGACGGGAGCGCTGCCGAGCGAGGGATAGCTCTTGTGCATCGAGCGCTCGTAGAGCGGGTCGTAGTGATTCACCAGCAAGTCGAGCACGAGATGCTCCCAGGCTCTGGCGTCAATCTGCGCCATCCAGCGCTCGATCGTCTCTCGCGATTGCAGACGCGACAGTTGCGCCAGGCGTGCCTTCAGCCACGCCGGATCGGCAAGCATGTGCGGGTATTCCCGGATGAGCAGCTCGACCCTTGCAGCGATCGGCGCATCAATGAGCGTGGCCTTGGATGCGCGGATGCGGATCAACAACTGCTCGGGTACCTGCAGCACGCCGATCTTGCGGCTTTCCGCTTCCACCCAGATCGGGCGGGCTGAATCGAATCGCCGCAATGCGTTCCAGATCTGGCTGTCGAACCATTTCTGGGTGGGTTGCGGTTCGCCGGGTAGCCCGCCCAGCACCGATCCGCGATGGCAGGCCAGCGCTTCCAGGTCGAGAACCTGTGCGCCTTGGGCGGCGAGCGCGCGCAAAAGGCTGCTTTTGCCGCTGCCCGTCGGGCCGCAGATGACGCGAAACTCGAGCCGCGCGGGCAGGGCGTCGAGTTGCGCGAGGATGTCGCGACGGTAGCCCTGGTAGCCGCCGTCGAGGATCGCAACGCGCCATCCGATGTCGCGCATGACCTGCGCCATGGCGCCCGAGCGCTTTCCGCCTCGCCAGCAATACACGAGCGGCTGCCAGCTGCTGCCGCGCGAGAGAAAGGAATGCTCGATGTGATGGGCGATGTTGCGCGCGACGAGGGCCGCGCCGAGCTTGCGCGCCTCGAAGGGCGAAACCTGCTTGTAGAGCGTGCCGATGCGCGCGCGCTGCTCGTTGTCGAGGACGGGATGGTTGATCGCGCCGGGCACGCGATCCAGCGCGTACTCCGCGGGCGAGCGCACGTCGATGATCTCGTCGAAATCATCGAGTTGCGCGACGGTCACCACGTTTTCATGCTTCACGGCCTGCGTTCCCCGAACCGGTTGATTGGCGACATTCTACGGCGCGCCGCAACGGCGTTGGGGGACTGCTGTACTTGCCAGCGCCGGGCCAAGGCAACGATCGGTGACTATCGGGTCGCTTTCCCGGGCATGAAGCTTTCGATCTGCGCCAGCACTTCAGGCGAAGTCCAGTCGGCCGAGCCTAGGAGGCTTGCGCGAATGCGCCCGTCGGCACCGACCAGAAAAGTCACTGGCAAGAGGCGTGCCTTCCAGGCTTTGGCGACCGTGCCGAAGCGGTCGTACAGGACGGTCAGGCTGTCGGCCTGCAACAAGGTGGATTCCATGAAGCGCGTGACCTTGGCATCCGACTCTTCCATGTTGACGGTCAGCACTGCCAACGGGCGGCCCTTGAAGCGTTCCTGCAGTTCTTCAAGCGAAGGCATTTCCTCGCGGCACGGCTCGCACCAGGTGGCCCAGAAATTCACCATCACGAGCTTGCCGCGGTAGCTTGCGAGGTCGTGCTCCCGGCCCTTGCCATCCTTGAGCACGAGGGGCGGTGTGGCGCCTCCCCTCCACTGCGAAAACTTTGCCGGTGCCGCCTTTGCAAAGGCAGCACCGGAGGGAAGCAGTAGCGCGAGCCCCGCCGCGCCGAGGCTGGCGAGCGCCCTGCGGCGCGCAATGACTGGCGCGTCGAGGGGGGTGGGCGGCATGCTCAGGCCGCCTTGGCCGTGATGGTGTACTTGAAATTGTCCGGATCGTATGGGTCCTTGCGTGCGGACGCCGTTTCGACCTGCGGATACATGAGGAAGCCGAGCGGGGCGCCCTTGCTGTTCGGCAGCTTGATGTCGTGGGTGTAGTTGTAGGGCAGCCAGTTCATTTCCCACGCGCCAAAGAGCTTCTCGCGCGCGAGCTTCACCTTGGCGTCGGTCACCTGGAGGTTGCCGGGCGGCTCCTCGAGGATCACCTTGCGCACGTCGGCCGGATCGACCGGCACCCAGCCATGCGACGCGCTGTAGAACTCGGCGCGGCAATGCTGGGCGCGCGTGACGTTGCCCGAGGCGCTCATGCTGCGATAACCCCACTGCGAGGGATGGATCCGCAGGCCGTAGACATCGCGCGCCGGGATGCCGACGGAACGCGCCATGCCGACAAACAGGGCATTGAGGTCTGCGCACTTGCCGCTGAGGTTGCCGGTTTGGAGCATCGCCTTGATGTCGCCCTGGCCGCAGCCGCGTGTCTTGGGGTCGCGAAAGGTGTTGTCGACGATCCATTCGTAGATGGCGCGTGCCTTGGCCACGTCTGTGTTCGCCTTGCCCACGGCTTTGAGCGCGGTGGACTTGACGATGCCGTCGGTCGGTAGCAGTTCCGTGGCCTTGAGGTATTCGGCAAGGTCCGCGGCGCTTTCCTTCTCGAAGCGCCTTGGCCTGGAGAGGTCGATGGCGCGATCGCGCGTCAGGATGCGGCTGTTCACCTCCACAGTGGGGCGCTCGATCCCCTGGTTCCACTCCGCATACAGCATGGCAGTGGAGCCGTAATGCGCATCATGGAGCAATTGCGTCTTGACGTTGCTCGTCCAGTCGTTGCTCATGGGGCGCGAATAATCGCTGAGCACCGAGGGCAACGGAATCCAGGCGCGTGCCGCGCCATCGGCTGCAGTCAGTTCGACCCGCGTGGTGACTTCGAACATCTTCCACTCGGTGCCGTTGGCCCAGGGCTCGGCGGCGGCGAATGCGGAACGGCCAAGGCCAAAGGTTCCGACGGTGGATAACGCCGGCAATGCGGCGGCCGTCTTCAGAAAGGATCTGCGTTTCATGCTGTGCTCCCAATGTGTGGCAACCGCCTCTGCGGGGAATCGCAAGGGCTTACGGATGGCTCAGAACAGGCTTCACTGTGCCGCAAGGTGACTCAAAGCAGTACTCAGACTGCGGAGCGGAGTATACCGGAGGAGAGATCGAACGGAATCGGCACGTGCGAGCGCGTCCGACCGTGGCGGATGAGCCGCGGATCCGCCTGCAGGCGTCGGGCTAGAACAGGTGAACCGAGTTGGGCGCGAAAAAGCCGATCAGGCAGAACGCAATTCCCACCACGCCCAACAGGCCGCTGGTCCAGGTGAGGGCGATCATGGTCGTAATAATGGACGCCGAGGCGAGCACGATGGCGATCTGGACCGCGCCCGAGGCCAACTCATAATGATGGTAGGCAGCAAGCCGCAGGTCGCGCCTGGCCTCGGCTTTCTTGGCGCGATCGGCGAGTTCCTTGCGGCCCTCGCCGGTTTCCGGCTCCGACTGGTAGCGGTCCGCCGCTTCTTTCCATTTCTGGATGCGCGACTTGGCGAGTTCTCCCGCCTTGTTGCCCAGTTCCGCCTCCAGCGACTCGGCTACCGCCCGCACCGTGGTCTGGCGGATGGTCTTGGCCTGGAAGAACGCCCACAGGTTGTTGGCCTCGATGTTGGCATTCAGCGCTTCGGTCTGCGCACTCTTTCCCAGCGTCTCTGAAAAGGCAAGCACCAGCGCCAGCACCGAAATCAGCAGCGCCACGCCCTTGTTGGATGGGTCGACATGACCATGACCACCTGACATAGGTTTCTTCCAGGAATTGAATTGGCATGATTTTACGCAATTCTTTCCGGCAATGCGCCCACGACGCCACGCGGCGTTCAGTCATCAGCTCCGTACGTTACCGCACAGAGTATGAATGCCAGTCCGCCTATTCTCCGAGGAGGCAGGGGTACACCTGCTGCCTGATGCAGGCACCGGCACATAGCGGGGGCGTTCCGGTCATCACCTGATGGCGCACATGAGCAAGAACGGGCCGTACAAAATAATCAGGCGAAAGCCGCATGCAGCGTTAATTCCCAAAGGAGCACCTTGATGGAAAAATTCGGCGCGGGTGTCTACGGGGATGTGCCCGAGCTGTTTCAGGATCGAAACTCGGTGCAATCCCAGGTGCACCAGCAGCACGTTGCCAGCGACATCGCGTATATGGCGTTCGAGGGCGGCTACAAGCCCGCATTGCGCCGGCTGGATCGCGGTGCGTTCCTGTATCGCCCGAGCGATGCCTTCAAGTGCCTGTATTCGATCCGCTGCGGCTTCCTCAAGACCAGCTTTGGCGACGTCGAGGGGCATGACCAGGTCACCGGGTTCCACATGTCGCGGGAGATTCTGGGCCTGGATGGGCTGGGTCATCAGCACCACAAGCACAGCGCAGTGGCCCTGGAAGACAGCGAAGTCTATGCGATTTCCTATGCGCAGCTCGAGAAGATCGGTCGATCGGTTCCGCAGGTACAGCAGCGCATGCAGGAGATTCTTGTCTGCGAAATAGCGCGAACCCACGACATGATGCTGCTGCTCGGATCATTGCACGCGCAGGAAAGGCTTGCCACCTTCCTCATCAATCTCTCCGAGCGCTTCATGCTGCGGGGCTACTCCGGATCGGAGTTCATCTTGCGCATGACGCGGCAGGAGATCGGCAGCTACATCGGCCTCAAGCTGGAAACAGTGAGCAGGATCTTCACCCGCTTCCACGACAAGGGGCTGATCGACGTGCGGCAAAAGTACATTTCCATCATCGACCTGCGCGGCCTAAAGCACATTCTCAAGCCGCTGCACTAGTGTCCTGTTCCGCAAATTACTTGCATAAACATTGCCATTTCGCGCCCATGCGTCGTTGTGCTCCTCGCCGGGTGCCCAACCCTGTCTCCTCGCACGCCTAGCCTGGTCGCGAAATGACAATGTTTCTTATCCTGCCGAACTGCGTCTTGAGACCGATGCTGCGAATTTACGGAACAGGACACTAGCGCGACGAAGGCCCCGATCCGAACCGGATCTGCTCAAACTGTTACATCTCGACTACTTGACTTCGGCAGGTGATAGGCGTCAACTAAAATCGCTTTGGTGAGTCGGCTCGGGATGGATTCTCAAACCAACAACTGATGATGCGGTTATTGCAGTTTTCCGCTGTTGTGCGCGCCCCGTGTTGCGGGTGTGCCTGAGGCGGATCAGCAGTGACCACCCTCTAAGCGATGTTTGAGGATTATCCCGAACTGCCGAGCCGGGGCAGGGCATTACCCGGGTGATGTGTGATCTTGTGAATGGAGGCGAACCTATCGATGAACCTTCCCAAATCTCTACCCTAAAAGCCGGTAATTCAAGGCCGGAATACGCCACGTGATGTGGCGAAACGAGGCCACGATCATGTGGCAATCCTGCAAAGCCCCGCGACCTTCGTGGGGCTTTGCGCTTCTGGGGACGGATGGGGCTGCACGCAGGCCAGCTGTCAGATCGCAGCGGCGCCCAAGCTGGGCATCCGGCCCTGCATAGAACACTGCTTCAGCACGACGGGCCGCCGCAACTATACTGCCAATTAAAATAACAATGCGTTATCCCGCGTGCATTAGTACCAGGAATACTGACAGCGAATAATGATGCGAAGGCGACCGCAGCGCATGTCCGCGTCAATTCGAAACGTTGTAGAACCGCAGCGAATTGGTCCGCAGGATCTTCTTCTTTTGCGCAGCGGTGAGGTCGGTGCGATTGGCGCAGGCGGCAACCGATCCGGGATAAATCGAATCGAAGTGCGGGAAGTCCGACGAGAACACCAGCGTGTCCTCGAGCCCGCAGTCGATCAGGTGGCCGATCTGCTCGTAATCGGGCTCCACGCCGAGGAAACACTGCCGCTTGAAATAGAAGCTGGGTTTCTCGGGCGGCAGGTCGGGGTAGAAGCGGCCGAGCTTTTCATAGTGTTCGTCGAGGTGATGCAGCCAGAAGCCGGCCCAGCCCGCGCCGTTCTCGAGGAACCCGACGCGCAGCTTGGGGTAGCGGTGCATGATGCCGCCGGTGGTCATCAGCATCACGGCCATCATGTGCTCGACCGGATGCTCGAAGGCGTGCAGCTGCAGGAAATTGTGCGTGCGTTCCTGGCCGAGGCGCGGCATGGCGGGGCTGCTCTGGCTGAAGCCCTCGTGGATGCCGATGGCCATGTCGAGATCCTGCGCCGCGGCCCAGAAGCGCTCGTAATTGGGATGGTCGATGTTGATGCCAAGGCAGGTGTTGGGTCGCACCATCACGGCCTGGAAGCCTTTCTTCTTCACGCGCTCGAGTTCCTCCACCGCGAGGATCATGTCGTGCGGCGTGATGGTGGCCACGCCGCGCAGGCGATGCGGGTCGGTGGCGCAGAAGTCGTAGAGCCAGTCGTTATGCGCAGCGCACAAGGCATTGGCGAAGGCCGAACTGTGCAGCGTCCAGGGGATGCTCAGCATGGTGCTGGGGTACAGGTAGGCGACGTCGACGCCATCCGCATCCATGGCCGCAAGGCGGTCCACCGGGTTCATGCCGCCGCGCTTTTGCGCGTCATCGAGCGAGATCTCGGAGAGGTCCTTCAGGCGCCAGGCGCTTGGCGAGCCCAGGGCGGGCGTGTTGCCGGTGGTCTTGTTGGTGGAGGGCAGGGGAATGTAGTAGCCGATGCTGCGCCCCTCGGCATGCCACACGCCGTCGATCACCTGCGGCGCCCAGTCGGCCCATTTATTCGGCAGGTAGGGTTTCCACCAGTCGGTCTTGAGCAGCACCGTGTGCCCGTCGCCATCGATGGTTTCATAGTCGAGCGGCGGCGAGATGGCGGGTGCTTCGAGGGCAAACAGTTCCTGCTTGGTGAGTCCGACCTTGATGTTCGACATCGTGCGTCTCCCGATGGGCCCCGAAGACCCGTTGAATTGTTGTTGAGTTACTGTGGCTTGATCCCGGCCTTCTGTGCCACGGTGACAAAATGCGCCGCCTCGGCCTGGATCCGCCGTGCGGCACCCTCGGGCGTTGTCGCGACGATGTCCAGGCCCGACTTGGCCATCGCATCGCGCGCCTCCGGCGTCTGCATGGTGGTCATCACGGCCGCCGATATGCGATTGATGATAGTCGCCGGCGTGGCTGCCGGCGCCGCAATGCCCAACCAGAACGAGAAAATGAAATCGCTGTGCCCGATTTCCGTGAACGTCTGCACATTGGGAAACGCGGGCACGCGCTTGGTGCCTGTGACGGCCAGCGGTCGGCCACGCCCCGCCTGGTATTCCTGGGTGGCGGTGCCAATGTCATTGGTGCCGACCTGGATTTCGTTGCTGACCACCGCCACGCGCGTTTCAGCGCTGCCCTTGAATGGCGCGATAACCACGTCGACGCCGAACTTCTGCTTCATGCCTTCGATAAACATGGTGACATTCGTCTGCACGCCCGGTGTGCCAAAGGCGAGCTTGCCCGGGTTGGCCTTGGCGTAGGCGATGAGTTCGTTGAAGTTGTTGTACGTGGCCTTCTGGTTTGTCCACATCACCAGTTGCCCATCGACCAGGATCGAGATGTGGTTAAGATCTTTCACGGGATCCCAGCCCATCTTGTTGAAGATGGGGTACACCGCAATCCCGGGTGTGGTGATGACCAACGTGTAGCCGTCAGCCGGCGAGCGCGCTACCTGCTCGGTGCCGATGGCGCCGCCGGCGCCGGGTTTGTTCTCGACGACGGTACTCTGGCCGAGCAGTTTCGTGAACCCGCCGGCCAGCGTGCGGCCTAGCAGGTCAGTCACCCCGCCCGGGGTCAGGGGAACGATGATGCGGATCGGCTTGTTCGGGAAGTCCTGTGCGGCAACACTCGCCGAGGCAAGGAGTATGAAGGCGGCCAGGGCGGTCATCGTGAGGCGGTGCAAGGTTTGGTGCATGGTGATTCCTGTGGTTGGCGATGCGGAAATGTTACGCGAATCAATCGTCGCACGCAGGGCTGTCGCAATGCGCGAGGACACGTGTGCGCCCATCACATACAATCGGTCGCGTCCGGGGAACGGAATCAACGAGGAAATCAACGAGGAGGTAGGACCATGGCAACAAGCACATCGTCAGGCAAGCCCAAGCGCGAGCTGTGGGATGGCACCGCGTTCAACTATGCGGACACCATTGCGGACTTGGTGCGCCGGCGCGAGGACGAGGGCTTCGACGGGCGCAACTTCGGCGATTCGCAAAACCGCTATTCCGATCCCTTCGTATGCATGGGCATTGCAGCGGCAGTGACCAAGACGCTCAAGTTCAGCACCGGCGTCACCAACCCTGTCACGCGTCATCCGGCGGTGATGGCTTCATCCTTTGGCGCAGTGCAACTGGCCACCGGCGGGCGCGCCTACGTGGGCATAGCGCGCGGCGACTCGGCGCTGGCGCACATCGGCATGGCACCTGCGCCGGTGCCGGTGTTCGAGAAATACGTGGACGTGCTGCAGCGCTACCTCGCCGGCAAGGAAGTGTCGTTCGAGGACGTGAATGCCGCGATGGGCGGCCCGCGCAAGGACATCCGCCGCGCCGAAGAACTGCACATCGGCAAGGTGCCCGAGTTCAGCAAGATGCAATGGCTGCCGGGCAATATGCCGAAAGTGCCGGTGGACGTCTATGCCACCGGCCCGAAGATCATCTCGGTGGGCGCGCGCCTGGGCGATCAGGTGACATTTGCCGTGGGCGCGCAGCCCAGCCGCATCAAATGGGCGATGGACCTTGCGCGCGAGGAGCGCCGCAAGGCCGGCCTGGATCCCAATGCCATTTCCTTCGGTGCCATGGTGGGCCTGGGCCTGGATGACGACCTCGATCGCGCAAGACGTCGCATTGCAGGCGTGGTGGCGGTGTCGACGCGCTTTTCGGTCATGCACCGCACGCCCATCGGCCCGGTGGACACCGAGGACGCGCCCATTTTCAAGAACCTGCACGACGGCTACGACATGACGCGCCACTCGGTGACGACAAGCAACCAGGCGGGCCTCCTGCCCGACTGGTTCATGGACAAGCACGCCATCATCGGCCCGTCCTCGGTGGCGGCGGAGCGGCTGATCGAGCTTTTCGAACTCGGCATCGAGCGCATCGTGCTGCTGTTCAATGCCAGCCATCATGGCGCGGATGACGAAATCAATGCCGTTTACAAGCGTTTCTCGAAGGAAGTGATCCCAAAGGTCAAGTCGTAGCGAACGACTTCTGGCAGTCCATACGACAGCGGGGCTCGTCACCTGGGTGACGAGCCCCGCTTGTTTCCAATCCGCGAAGTGGCGAACTACTTCTTCGCGCGTCGGATCTTCGGCACCTTGATGTCGAAGAACTCGACGGCGTTGTCCACGGCGAGCATCTTCATGCGCTTGGCCGAGAGATCCGTGCGGTCGCGCAATTCGTCGGCCAGGCCCGGCAGCGAGCAGTCGAAATGCGGGAAGTCGCTCGCCCACACCACGGCGTTGTCGCCGGCGGCATCCATGGCGTTGTTCACGAACAGGTCGTCGGCCTCGGCGGTGACGATGAAGCGGCCGTGGAAATGCTCGTTGATATCCTTGCCCAGTTTCACGTCGGGAATCAGGTGCTCCATGCGCTCGGCGTGCTCGTGCACCTGGTGCAGCCAGAACGGCAACCAGCCGGTGCCCGCCTCCATGAAGCCCCAGCGCAGTTTCGGGAAACGCTGGAACACGCCGCTGGTGTAGAGCCCGACGATGGCCGCCATGGCCTCGAAGGAATGGCCCATGGCATGCGCCCCGAGCCAGGTCTTGTTGCGGTCGCGCCCAAGGGCCTTCAAGCCGCCGCCGCCGCTACCGTGGTGCGTGGTCATGGGGATGCCGAGGTCGGATGCTTTCTTCCACACCGGGTCGTTGGCCGGATCGTCGATGGTGCGGCCCATGGTGGGCGAGGGTGCCACCCAGGCTGCGCGCATGCCCAGCTTTTTCACGCAACGCTCCAGCTCCGCCACGGCGTACTTCGGATCGTGCAGCGGGATGGTCGCAACCGGCAGCAGGCGCTCGGGGTCGGCCGAGCAGAAGCGCTCCACCAACCAGTCGTTGAGCGCGGAAGCGACGAACGACCCGACCTTCACGTCCTTGATGCCGGGGATCGAGGCCAGGCCCAGCGTCGGGTAGAGCACGCTCACGCTGATGCCTTCATCGTCCATGAATTTCAGGCGCGCCTGCGGGTTGCTCGCGCCCGGGTGCGCCTGCGCGAGCCGCCGGCCCTGCACGATGGGTTTTCTTGAGCCGCGAATGCGCGGGTTCAGGCCGTCGCCGAAGCCCATCTTGCCCATCTGGTTGCCGGCCAGGTTGCCGGAATCACCGCTCGATCGCTGCGGGGCCACCCACAGGTCGCCGATGGTGAAGCGCTCGCGTCCGTCCTTCTCGATGGCAAGCTTTGGTACAGCACCGCGGTGCCGCAGCGGCATGTGCGCCGCCCATTCCGAGGGGATTTCCGCGTAGTGCCCGTCGGCGTCAACGACCATGCCCAGTCTTGCCATGTTGCTGCTCCTTGCGATGTGAAAAGGGTTGGGCGACGGGGTGATGCCCTGGGGCCCCAGCCAGCCCGCGCTGCCGCCGTTCGAATCGCGCCATTGTACGAAAAATGTGGCGCGGGAAGTTGGGGGCACGGTGCGTGCGTCGCGAGGGTTGCGCCGGCAAGCGACTGAAATTGCTGGGAATCCAGACCGTGACGCGCACAGTTGCCTGTTCGGAGTTGATCTTTGTAAAATATTTGTCATAGACAAAAACTTCGCGTGATGCAGCATGTCTATAATGACTGTATCGTTCATTTGTTCAGAAAGATCACAATTGTCCAAGACAATACCGGCGCCAAAGCGAACCAAGCCCGTCCTGCTGACAGCCATTGGCCGTGTCGAGCGGGAGACGGGACTGGCCAAGGACACGCTGCGGGTGTGGGAGCGCCGCTACGGGTTCCCCAAGCCGCTGCGCGATGGCAATGGCGAGCGCGTCTACCCGCCCGAGCAAGTGGAAAAGCTGCGCGTCATCCGACGCCTGATGGATGGCGGCATGCGACCGGGCAAGCTGGTCAACGCGACCCTGGCACAGTTGTCGGAGCGCTTTGGCGCGTCAAGGGTGGAGGACAGCAGCCGCTCCGGAGAACCATCGCCGATGACGGAGTACCTGCCACTCATCAAGGCGCGCGAAGCCGGTGTCCTGCAAAGGCAGCTCGCCCATGACTTGATGCGCCTCGGCCTGCAGCGGTTCGTCGTCGACGTGGTGGCGCCCCTGAACGTGGGCGTGGGCGAGGCCTGGACGCGCGGTGAACTGGAGATCTACGAAGAGCACCTGTATTCGGAGCAGGTGCAGCACGTGCTGCGGCAGGCGCTGGCCAGCGCGCCGCGCATGACACGCGACCCGCGCCTGTTGCTGACGACGTTGCCCGGGGAGCAGCACCAGATCGGCCTCTTGATGGCGCAGGCCTGCCTGGCGGTGGAGGGCGCGGAGTGCCTTTCGCTTGGCCCGCAGACGCCGGCGCGGGACATCGTGCTTGCGGCCAGGGCGCATCGCGTCGACGTCGTCGGGCTGTCATTCAGTTCGGCGATCCGGCTGCGCGAAGCCCGCGCGGCGGTGGTCGATCTGCGCAAACACCTCGACCGCTCCATCGGGATATGGGCGGGCGGCGGGTTGTGGGCGGGCATGAAAGAACCTGTGGCAGGCGTCACGATGATCGCGTCGCTGGATGCCATTCCGGCGGTGCTGTCGCAATGGCGCGAGCAGCATTCCAAGGCGGTGTACGCATGAAGCGGGCGCCCATGACAACCAGGACCGCCGGCAATCCGGCGCGAGATTACCGAGGAGATGCAACATGACGATCGCCACCCAACGTGCCATCGATCTTGCGGAGCATGGCCTGCTGCCGGATGTCGCCATACGGCAGGGCATACGCCGGCTGTTGCGCGTTCGTCTCGCCCAGTTGCAGGCGTCGGATTGCGAGGCGGCTGTGTCACGCGCAACGCAGTTCGTGGCCGGGATGAATCGCTCGGACATTGCCCCGCTGCCGGACAAGGCCAACGAGCAGCACTACGAAGTACCAGCGGAGTTCTTCGCGCAGGTGCTCGGTCGCCATCGAAAATACAGCGCGTGCGTCTGGCCGCCTGGCGTGGAGGCCCTGGATAGCGCAGAAGATGAAGCCTTGCGCGCCACCTGCGAGCGTGCGGGCCTCGCCGACGGCATGGATATTCTTGAGTTGGGCTGCGGTTGGGGCTCGTTGACGCTGTGGATGGGCTCGCACTACCCCGGCGCGCGCATTACCGCCGTCTCCAATTCCGCCTCGCAGCGCGCCCATATCGAGGCCGAAGCGGCGCGGCGCGGGCTGCGCAATGTGGCGGTGGTGACCGCTGACATGAACGCTTTTGCGCCGGCCGGCCAGTTCGACCGCGTGGTATCGGTGGAAATGTTCGAGCACATGCGCAACTGGCAGGTGCTGTTCGCCAGGGTGTCGCAGTGGCTGCGACCGGGCGGGCAGTTCTTCATGCACGTGTTCTGCCACCACGATGTGCCGTACCCGTTCGACGTGGAGGGGCCGGACGACTGGATGAGCCGCTATTTCTTCTCCGGCGGCATGATGCCCAGCGACGACCTGGCATTGCGCTTCCAGGACGACCTGAAGCTGTTGCGGCAATGGCGCTGGGACGGGACGCATTACGAGCGCACGGCGAATGCCTGGCTCGCCAACATGGACGCCCGGCGCGCAACCATCATGCCGATCCTGGCCAGCACCTACGGGCAGGCGCAGGCAGCCCGGTGGTGGACGCGCTGGCGCATCTTCTTCATGTCGTGCGCCGAATTGTTCGGCTACCAGGACGGCCAGGTGTGGTGGGTGAGCCACTACCTGTTCCAGCGCCGTCACTGACATGAACGCCGTATCGAGCATGGCGCAATCGCAATCCGGCCGCACGACGGCGCGCAATGCCGTCAATTTCCTGGCTTTCCAGCTGGGCTGGTTTGCCTGCGTCCTGGGGGCGGCAAACGCCTATCCCTGGCTGGGCGTATGGGCCGCCATCGTGATCGTGGCCGGCAACGTGGCATGGTCGGCGCGACCCGCGGCCGAGGCAGGGTTCATTGCGCTGGCGCTGCTGGCAGGCGCCGCATGGGAGACGCTGCTGCTCGCATCGGGTGCGCTGCAGTATTCCGCCGGGTCGCTGTTGCCAGGCTTTCCGCCGCCATGGATTCTTGCCTTGTGGGCATTGTTCGCCAGCACCCTCAATGTATCGCTCGGTTGGCTGCAGGGCCGCTGGCTGCTGGCGGCCGTGCTTGGCGGGCTGTCGGGCCCGGCATCCTATTGGGCTGGGGCACGGCTGGGGGCGCTGAACATCGTCGATCCACTGGTCTTCGTGTTGATGCTGGCCGCAGGCTGGGCCGTGCTCACACCGGTGCTCCTCGCGCTGGCCCGACGCCTGTGCGGTCAAACATCGCGGGGGGTGCAGTGAACAGCCTGTCGTCCGTGCTGCCCGCGACTGGCATGCCGTTGCTGGCCGGCTTCGTGTTGATGCTGGCATTCGCGCTGGGCACCTGGGGGATCAGCGTGTTCAAGCGCGACGCCAGCATTGTCGATGCCGTCTGGTCGCTCATGCTGTTGCTGGGCGCGCTCACCTATGCGCTGGCCGCGCCCGCGGCAGGGGAGCGCGCGGGCTGGGTGCTTGGGTTGACGGCGGTGTGGGCGATCCGCTTGTCAGGGCACATCATCTGGCGCGGCTGGGGGGAACCGGAAGACCATCGCTACCAGGCGATTCGCGCGCGTAACCAGCCCGGCTTCGCCTGGAAGAGCGCGTACCTGGTATTCGCGCTGCAGGCCGTGTTGGCCTGGATCGTGTCGCTGCCGCTCTACGCTGCCGCATCGGGCCGGGCAGCTCTGGGCTGGCTGGATGTCGCCGGGCTGCTATTGGTGGCTGCGGGGATCCTGGTGGAATCGCTGGCCGACCTCCAGTTGGCGCAGTTTCGCGCCCGTCCGGGGAACAAGGGCCGCGTCATGGACCGGGGCCTGTGGCGCTATTCGCGCCATCCCAATTACTTTGGCGAATTCTGCGTATGGTGGGGCTTCTACCTGGTCGCGCTATCCGCGGCAGGCGGATCCTTCGCTTCGATCATTTTCATTGTTTCACCGTTGTTGATGTCGGTCTTGCTGCTCAAGGTCTCCGGCGTCACCCTGCTGGAAAAGGACATCGCCGAGCGCCGGCCGGGCTATCGCGAGTACGTCGCGGCCACCAATGCCTTCTTCCCAGGACCGCGTCGACGCAGTTCCGGCAGCGAAACCACGCAGGGAAAGGGCTGACGCCATGTGGCCCCGCTCAATTGCCTTCGTTGCCTTGGCGGCCATGGTTGCCGTGGCTGCCGGCCTGCAGCCCGCGGCTGTCGTCGCCGCGCAGCCACAGGCCTGGAATTTTCGCGTGTTCCTCAATGATTCGCCCATCGGGCAGCACCGCTTCACCCTGCGGCGCGACGGTGACGAGGCCGAGCTTCGCAGCGAGGCGCGCTTCGAGGTGAAGCTGCTGTTCATCACTGCCTACCGCTACGCCCACACGGCGGTCGAGCGCTGGCGCGGGAACTGCCTGACCGGGATGACCGCCCGCACCGACGATGACGGCAGGAAGCTTGTGGTCGATGCCACCGCCGCGTCCGTCACTTCAACCCCGACGGCGCAGGAAGGCAGCCGTCTGGAAGTCTCCACCGGCACGGGACGCCAGCCGCTGGATGGCTGCGTGATGAGCTTCGCCTACTGGAATCCCGCGCTGCTCAAGCAGGAGCGGCTGCTGAACGCGCAGACCGGCGAGCACGAAGCGGTGAGGATCAGCGATGCAGGGGAAGAACGCATCGTGGTGCGTGGAGTCCCGGTGACGGCGCGACGCTACCGCATCGCCGGGAGCAAGAACCCCATCGACATCTGGTACTCCGCATCGCGCGAGTGGCTGGCGCTGGAATCGACCCTAGAGGGCGGGCGCCGGCTGCGCTACCAGATCGAATGACGCCAATGAATCCGATGAAACTCGCAGCCGCGGTGGTTGCCGCCTGCACCGCGCTTCTGGCCGGGTGCCAGGCTGCGCCCGCGACACCGGTAGCGACCGTGTCCCGCGTCGACCTGTCGCGCTTCATGGGCGATTGGTACGTGATCGCGAGCATCCCGACCTTCATCGAGACGACGGCCTTCAATGCGGTGGAGTCGTACACGCTGGATGCCGACGGCAGCATCGCAACTACCTTCACCTTTCTCGACAACGGCTTCGACGGCAAGCAAAAGCGCTATCACCCGCGCGGCTTCGTGGTCGATCGGCAGAGCAACGCGGTGTGGGACATGCAGTTCATCTGGCCGATCAAGGCCGACTATCGCATCGCCTGGCTGGCCGAGGACTACTCGCAGACCGTGATCGCGCGCGAGAAGCGCGACTACGCCTGGATCATGGCGCGCACCCCGGTCATCGCCGAGCAGCAATACCGGGAACGGGTCGCGTTCCTGGCCGCGCAGGGCTATGACGTCAGCAAGATCAGGAAGGTGCCGCAGCGATGGAACTGATCCCGCCCACCACGGTTGCTTCGACCTCGCGCACGGCCCGGCTCCTCGCCAGCGTTGCGCTGTGGTTCGATTCGGGGGCGGTGCCCGTTGTTCCGGGTGAGGCAGCAGGCGCCGGCAGGCGCATCGACTGGCTGCGCGTGCTGCCGTTCATCGGCATCCATGCGGGCTGCGCCGGCGTACTGCTGGTCGGCTTCAGCTGGACGGCGCTGGGCGTGGCGGTGTTTCTGTATGCACTGCGGATGTTCGCCATCACCGGCTTTTACCATCGCTACTTTTCGCATCGCGCGTTCCAGGCCTCGCGCGCCATGCAGTTCCTGTTCGCGCTCATCGGAGCCTCCAGCGCCCAGCGCGGCCCCCTGTGGTGGGCGTCGCACCACCGCCACCACCATGTGCATTCGGATACCCCGGGCGATCCGCATTCGGCGCGCCAGCACGGCTTCTGGTGGAGCCACCTGGGCTGGTTCCTCGCGCAAGGCAGCTTTGCAACGCGGCTCGAGCGCGTGCCGGACCTGGCGCGCTTTCCCGAGTTGCGCTTCCTGGATCGTTTCGACCTGCTGGCCCCGTTTGCTTTGGGTGCACTACTGTACGGCGCGGGCGAGGTGCTGGCGCGCCTGGCGCCGGGCCTGGAGACCAGCGGCGGGCAGCTGCTGGTGTGGGGCTTCTTCATCTCCACGGTGGTGCTCTACCACGCCACGTTCTTCATCAATTCCCTGTCGCACCGCTTTGGCACGCGCAGGTACGCCACGCGCGATGAGTCGCGCAACAATCTGTGGCTCTCCTTGCTGACCTTCGGCGAGGGCTGGCACAACAACCACCATCACTTTCCCGGCGCCGCACGCCAGGGCTTCTTCTGGTGGGAGATCGACGTGACGCACCTGGGCCTACGCGCACTGGCCGCACTGGGGCTCATCCGCGACCTGAAACAGGTTCCCGCCCACATCCTCAACGCCCGCCTGGTCGCCGGGGGAGGGCGGCGCGCATGAAGATCGCCATCGTCGGCACCGGCATTGCCGGCAACACCGTCGCGCACCGCCTGCACGGGCGGCACGACATCACCGTGTTCGAAGCCGCCGGGCACATCGGCGGGCACACGCACACACACAGCGTTCGCCTGGGCGACGAGCAGCACGAGATCGACACCGGCTTCATCGTATTCAACGACCGCACCTACCCGAATTTCCTGGCCATGCTGGAACAACTCGGGGTGGAATCGCGCGCGAGCAGCATGAGCTTCAGCGTGAAGAACGAGATGACCGGGCTGGAGTACAACGGCACCACCCTCAACACGTTGTTTGCGCAGCGCCGCAACCTCATCCGCCCGTCGTTCCACCGCATGATCCGCGACATCCTGCGTTTCAACCGCGAGGCGCCGGCGCTGCTGTCGGGCGGTAACGAGATCGCGCTGGGGGATTACCTGCGGGCCGGCGGCTATTCAAGCCAGTTCATCGGCGACTACCTGATTCCCATGGGGGCGGCGATCTGGTCAACCGATCCGCAGCGCATGCTGGATTTCCCGGCGAGATATTTTGTCCGCTTCCTGCACAACCACGGCATGCTGTCGGTGAACGACCGGCCGCAGTGGCGCACCATCACTGGGGGCTCGGCGCGTTATGTCGAGAAACTGGTCGCGCCGTTCCGCGACCGCATCCGGCTGGGCACGCCGGTCGAGTCGATCCGGCGCCTGCCCGACCGGGTGATGCTCAAGGCGCGAGGCAGGGAGGTCGAGCGCTTCGACCGGGTGTTCCTCGCCTGTCACTCCGACCAGGCGCTGCGGATGCTGCAGGATGCCAGCCCGCTCGAGCGCGAGGTGCTCGGGGCGATCGCCTACCAGCGCAACGAGGCAGTGTTGCACACGGATGCGTCGTTGCTGCCGCGCAGGAAGCTGGCCTGGGCGGCGTGGAACTATCACGTGCTCCCCGACGGCGCGGGCGCGGGCAGCAATGCGCAGCCGCTGCCCGCCACGCTGACCTACAACATGAACATCCTGCAGGGCCTGCAGTCGCGGCACACCTTCTGCGTGACGCTCAACCGCAGCCACGCCATCGACCCGCACAAGGTCATCAAGCGGCTCGTCTACGAGCACCCGCTGTATACCCTGGCGGGGGTCGCGGCGCAGGAAAAGCAGCCGCTGGTGAACGGGCCGCTGGGAACCTACTTCTGCGGTGCCTACTGGCGCTTCGGATTCCACGAGGACGGCGTGGTGAGCGCCCTTGAAGCCTTGCGTCACTTTGAACGGGATGAACATGCACAGCGCCATCTATCGCGGGTCGCTTGACCACCGGCGGTTCCTGCCGCGCGCTCACGCGTTCCGCTATCCGCTGTTCCTCATGTACCTGGATCTCGCGGAACTGGACACGGTGTTCCGCGGCCGTTGGCTGTGGTCTGCATCGCGCATTGCACTGGCGCGCTTCGACCGGCGCGACCACCTTGGCGATCCGTCCACGCCGCTCGATGTCGCGGTGCGGGACCTCGTGCAGCAATGCACCGGGGAGCGACCGCGCGGGCCGATACGGCTGCTCACGCACCTGCGCTATTTCGGGCACTGCTTCAACCCGGTCAGCTTCTACTACTGCTTCGATGCCGGCGACACGCGCGTGGAGACCATCGTCGCCGAAGTGAACAACACGCCCTGGGGCGAGCGGCATTGCTACGTGCTCGCCGATGCCGGCCAGGCGGTGGATGCGCCGGCGGCAGCCGAGCGGGGTGCGCACCGGCGCTACCGCACGAAGAAAGTCTTCCATGTGTCTCCCTTCATGCCCATGGACCTGGATTACGACTGGGGATTCAGCGCGCCGGGCGAGCGCGTCGGCGTGCACATGGCGCTGAGCGAGCGCGCGGCTGGGGCCGGAGCGGAGCCGCGCAAGCTGTTCGACGCAACCCTCGCCTTGCGCCGCGCACCGATCGGCGGCGCGAGCCTTGCCGCGGTGTTGCTGCGCCACCCCTTCATGACGCTGCAGGTCATTGCGGCCATCCACTGGCAGGCGCTGCGGCTCTGGCTCAAGCGCATCCCGTTTCACGCCCATCCGGGCAAAACCCAACCCGGCCATCCGCCGGCGGAGAAAACAGCATGAAATTGATCACAGTCGGGCCACAGGCCTCACTTCGGGCAAGCAGCCAGGCATCGCGTCGGGAGCGGGCCTCATTGATCGATCGTGTCGCCGAGGCAGCGGTGCGCAGACGCCTCGCCGGACTCGCGCATGGCCAGCTGCACTTGGTGGATGGCGACAGGGTCGCGACCTATGGTGCGCGCACCGCAAGCTGCCCGCTCGAAGTCACGGTGCGGGTGCACGATTCGCGTTTCTACAGCGACATGGCCCTGGGCGGATCGGTGGGCGCCGGGGAAGCCTACATGCAGGACTGGTGGAGCGTGGACGACCTCACTGCGCTGGTTCGCATTCTGCTGCATAACCGCGCGGTGCTGGAGGGCCTGGAGTCGGGCTGGGCGCGGCTGGCCGCGCCGGCGCGCAAGGCGCTGCATTGGGCGGCGCGCAATTCCCGTAATGGCAGCCGCCGCAACATTGCCGCGCACTATGATCTCGGCAATGATTTCTTCGAGCTGTTTCTCGACCCCACCCTGATGTACTCCTGCGCGCTATTCGAGCAGCCGGAGATGAGCCTGGAGGATGCGTCGATTGCCAAGCTGGACAGCGTATGCCGCAAACTCGGGCTGCGCCCTGGCGACCGCCTGCTGGAGATCGGCACCGGCTGGGGCGGCCTGGCGTTGCATGCCGCCAGGCATTACGGCTGCCATGTCACCACGACGACGATCTCGCGCGAGCAGCACGCCAAGGCACGCGAGCGCATCGACGCCGCGGGCCTGTCCGAGCGGGTGACCCTGCTGCTCGAGGACTATCGCGACCTGGATGCGGCCCGCCTGGGCGGCCCGTTCGATAAACTGGTGTCCATCGAGATGATCGAGGCGGTCGGGCACCAGTACTTCGATGCTTTCTTCGGCAAGTGTTCGAGCCTGCTCAAGCCCGATGGCATGATGCTGCTGCAGTCGATCACCATCGCCGACCGCTTCTACGATGCGGCACTGAAGTCGGTGGATTTCATCCAGCGCTATATCTTTCCGGGCAGCTGCATCCCCTCCGTATCGGCGCTGTCGGCGTCCATTGCGCGCTCGAGCGACCTGGGCGTGTTTAACCTGGAGGACATCGGCCCGCACTATGCGCTGACGCTCAGGCGCTGGCGCGAGAACCTGTTCGCCAACCTGGACGGGGTACGCAGGCTCGGCTACCCGGAGTCCTTCATCCGCATGTGGGAGTTCTACCTGTGCTACTGCGAAGGCGGTTTCGAGGAGCGCGTGCTGGGCGACGTGCACATGCTGCTGGTGAAGCCGCAGGCGCGGCCGGCGGTGGGCCTGGGGGCGGGCCGTGCTACTTGAGCACCGGCGCGAGCACCTTCCACACGTTGTCGAGCAGCATGGGCTGCGCCTCGGCCAGCGGGTGCAACTGGTCGGGCTGGAACAGCGCCGGCTTGTCGGCCACCCCTTCCATCAGGAACCGCACCAGCGGCAGCTTGTATTGCTTCGCCAGCGCCGCATAGCTGCCCTGGAATGCGCTGGCATAGGCGTCGCCATAGTTGGGCGGCATGCGCATGCCCACCAGCACCACCTTGCTGCCGGCCTTCTGCGCCGCGCCGATGATGCGGGCGAGGTTGTCCTGCAACTGCTTCACCGGCAGCCCGCGCAGGCCGTCATTGGATCCAAGGGCAATGATGGTGACGCGTGGCTTGTGCTGGGCCAGTGTGGCGGCGATGCGCGAGGCGCCGCCGCTGGAGGTCTCGCCGCTGATGCTGGCATTGGCGACGTTATAATCGAGCCCGTTCTTGCGGATGCGTTCCTGCAGCAGGCTGACCCAGCCATCCTTCTGGCTGATGCCGTAGGCGGCGGAAAGGCTGTCCCCGTACACCAGCAGCGTCCTGGCGGCCGCGGCTGGCGCCGAGGCCGCAGTCAAAGTCAGGATCAGGGTCAGAGTCAGAGTCAAGGTCAGGGCCGGCGCCGAGGACCACCCGGCGCCAATGCCGGCCCGGCGCATTAAACGCCCCGGGCAACGCAAGATGTAACCGAACCATGCCGAACATGCTGTCACAATAGAAGCCTTCATGAATCCCATCATCGATGTCAATCGTTTGTGCAAGATCGTGCCGCTGGCGCGCCCGCCGGGCGAAGCCGTGGTCACGCCGGCACCCGAGTTGGTAATTCTGCAGGATATCGACATTGCCGTCATGGCGGGCGAGTCGTTGGCGATTGTCGGTGCCTCGGGCTCCGGCAAGTCCACGCTACTCGGGCTCCTGGCCGGACTCGATCTGCCGACAACCGGGTCGGTTCGTCTTGACGGCACAGACCTGGCGACGCTCGACGAAGACGGCAGGGCGGCCTTGCGGGCCCGCCTGCTCGGGTTCGTGTTCCAGTCCTTCCAGCTGCTGCCCGCGCTCACGGCGCAGGAGAACGTCATGCTGCCGCTGGAACTCGCGGGGGTGCCGGGCGCGGGGGAACTCGCGCGGGCCATGCTCAGTCGCGTGGGCCTGGGCGAACGCCTGGCCCACTATCCCAAATACCTCTCCGGTGGCGAGCAGCAGCGCGTCGCGCTGGCGCGCGCTTTCGTGATGAAGCCCAAGCTCCTGATGGCCGACGAGCCCACCGGCAACCTCGATGCGGCTACCGGAGCAGCGGTCATTGACCTCCTGTTCGAGCTCAACGCGGAGCAGGGCACGACGCTCTTGCTGGTGACGCACGATGAAGCGCTGGCGGGCCGTTGCGGGCGCATCGTGCGCCTGGCGGCGGGGCGGATCGTCCCAGATCCGGTTGAGGCGTAGCTTGCGCTGGGCCATGCAATATAGATAATAATTCGATGGTTTATTTAGGATAGACGGATGGTTATTCTCGGAATTGATCATAATCAGCAGCACCGCCGTGCAGTGAATTCCCGAGGGGAGATGCGATGAAAGTCAAGGTCTACAACGCAGGAGGCCAGCTGGTGGGGCCGGTGGAGGTCGCGGCGGTGGTCAAGAGCGACGCGGAGTGGCGAGCGCAGCTCACCGGTTCGCAGTTCGAGATCGCGCGCGGCAAGGGCACCGAGCGGCCGTTCTGCGGCACCTTGCTCGACAACAAGCAGGACGGCGTGTACAGCTGCATCTGCTGCGGCCTGCCGTTGTTCTCGTCGTCGGGAAAATTCAATTCGGGCACCGGCTGGCCGAGCTTTTTCCAGCCGGTGGCGGCGGAAAACGTCATCACCCATGAAGACCGGGCCTACGGCATGGTGCGGGTGGAAATCCTCTGCGCGCGCTGCGACTGCCACCTGGGCCATGTGTTCGAAGACGGTCCGCGGCCGACGGGGCTTCGCTACTGCGTGAATTCCGATTCGCTGGCGTTTACGGCAGCGGCCGAATTGGCAAAACTCGCCGATCCCGCGGCCGGCTGATGGGGTCGCGCGGCCTGCTACGCAGGCTCGGCCGCGCTGCAATGACGAAATAACGGTATCGACTGGATAACGTCTGATGACCAAGGAATGCAATGTCTGAACTGAAGCTCGCACTGCGGCTCCTGTTGCGCGACTGGCGCGCCGGGGAGTTGCGCGTGCTGGCGCTAGCGCTCGTGGTAGCGGTGGCCAGCGTCACCAGCGTGGGCTTCTTCGCCGATCGCGTGCGGCAGGCGCTCACGCGCGACGCCCACCAGTTGCTCGGCGCCGACCTGGTGTTGATCGCCGACCACCCGTGGAAGCCGGACATCGCCGATGAAATCCGCAAGCGCGGCCTCGCCTTCGCGGAAACCGCCGCGTTCATCAGCATGGCGCGCTATGGCGAGGCATCCACGCTTACCGGCGTCAAGGCGGTGTCGAACGGCTACCCGCTGCGCGGCAAGCTGCGCGTGTCCGCCGGACTGAACCTCCCCGACAACGACACCGACGTGGTGCCGCTGCCCGGCGTGGCGTGGATCGACGCGCGGCTGGCGATGGCGTTGTCTCTCCGCCTGGGCGACGCCGTGGAAGTCGGCAAGCTGAAGCTCACGGTGGGTGCGATTCTCACGCTGGAACCGGACCGCAGCGCATCCTTCTTCAATTTCGCGCCGCGACTGATCATGCACGTGGACGACCTGCCCGAGTCGGGCCTGGTCACCACCGGCAGCCGCGTGACCTATTCGCTACTGGCGGCCGGCGAACCGGAGGCCGTCTCGGCGCTGGAGAAAGCCCTCAAGCCGCGGCTTGGTCGCGGCGAGTCGCTGCAAAGCCTGGAGAACGCGCGCCCCGAGATCCGCAACACGCTTGACCGCTCGCAGCAGTTCGTCGGCCTGACGGCCCTGCTGGCCGTGATCCTGGCGGCGGTGGCGGTGTCGCTGGCCACGCGGCGCTACAGCGCGCGCCACCAGGACGCCTATGCCGTGATGCGCTGCTTCGGCGCCTCGTCGGGGCGGCTGCTGCGGCTGGCAGCACTGGAATTCATCGCGTTGGGTGTGGCGGCGAGCGCCGTCGGCTGCCTGATCGGCTTTGGTGCGCAGTTCGTCATTGCCGGGTTCGTTACCGAGCTGATTGGCGCGCGCCTGCCGGTTCCTTCGCCGCTGCCGGCCGTCCAAGGATTCCTGACCGGACTTGCGCTGTTGCTGGGATTCGCGCTGCCGCCGCTTTTGCAACTGCGCAACGTGCCGGCGCTGCGCGTCCTGCGCAGCGACATCGGCCTGCCCGAGCAGGGAGCGGTCCTCGCCTGGGGCATCGGCGTGGCGGTGATTTCCTGCCTCTTGGTGTGGCAGTCGGGCGACCTCAAGCTCGGCCTCACCGTGCTGGGCGGGTTCGCCGCAGCCTTCCTGCTCTTCGGGCTGCTCGCGCACTTTGCATTGCGCCTGCTCGACCGTGGCATCAAGAGCACAGCTCGCGCCAAAGGGGGCGGGAGCGCCGCACCCAGCCGAACCATGTGGCGCTACGGCCTGGCCAACCTGAAACGCCATGCGCGGACCAACACCGTGCAGATCATGGCGCTGGCGCTCGGGCTCACGGCCGTGCTGCTGCTGACCTTCACGCGCGGTGACCTGCTCGCCACCTGGCAAGCCACCGTGCCGCCGGATGCGCCCAACCGCTTCATCGTCAACATCCAGCCTGAGCAAAAGCAGCCATTGCTGGATCTCTTCAAGGCCAATGGCCTGACCCCGCCGCCCGTGCACCCGATGATTCGCGGGCGCCTGATGTCGCTCAACGGCAGCCCGGTCAAGGCGGACGACTTCGCGGAGCGCGACCGGCGCATGGCCGAGCGCGAGTTCAACCTGTCCTACATGGCCATGCTGCCCGATGCCAACGAAGTGGTCTCGGGCCGCTGGTTCGCGCCGAATGACGCCGCCGCATTTTCGGTGGAAGAGGGAATCGCCAGGCGCCTCGGCTGGAAGCTGGGCGACACGCTCACCTGGCAGGTGGCGGGGCGCGATTACAGTGCCCCCATCACCAGCATGCGCAAGCTCAACTGGGATTCCATGCGCGTCAACTTCTTCGTCATCGCGTCCCCTGGCCTGATGGATGCCGCGCCCACCAGTTTCATCACGAGTTTTCACCTGCCCGAGGCGAGCGCTGCCTTCGCCAACAGCGTCTCGCAGCGCTTCACCAACCTGACGGTGATCGACATGAGCGCCATCCTGAAGCAGGCGCAGTCGGTCATCGGGCAGGTGGTGCGCGCGGTGCAGTTCGTGTTCCTGTTCGCGCTCGGCGCGGGCGTGCTGGTGCTGTACTCGGCGCTGCTCTCCACGCAGGATGAGCGCCAGAAGGAGGCGGCGCTGATGCGCTCGCTGGGCGCCTCGCGCGCGCAGATCCTGTCCTCGCAGCGCGCCGAGTTCGCGGTGCTGGGGGCGCTCGCCGGGCTGCTCGCGGCGCTGGGTGCCACCGGCATCGGCTGGGCCATTGCCAGCCAGGTGTTCCAGTTCCCCTACCATGTGAACCATTGGGTGTGGCTGGCCGGGCCGCTGGCAGGCCTCGCCTGCATGGCGCTGAACACCTGGGCGGGCGCGCGCTCGGCGCTGAACCATCCGCCGCTGCTGGCGCTAAGGGAGAGTTAAGCGGGAGAATTGAGTGTGCGGCAGGGCCAGCGCGCGCCGATGGTGAAAGGGTAGATCGTGACGACGAACGAAGAAAAACCGGAGCCAACACCTTACGATTTGCTGGGTGGCGAAACCAAACTGAAAGCCCTGGTGGAGCGCTTCTATGCGCTGATGGACAGCGAGTCTGCCTATGCGCAGATCCGGCACCTGCACCCGCCGACGCTGGAGCATTCATCCGAAAAACTGTTCATGTTCCTGTCCGGCTGGCTGGGCGGACCGCCCTTGTACTTCCATGCGCACGGCCATCCGATGCTGAGGGCCAGGCACCTGCCGTTCCCGATCGGTGAAACGGAGCGCGACCAGTGGCTTGCCTGCATGCAACGCGCCATGACCGAATGTGGTGTCGATCCAGCGTTGCAGGGGGCGTTGCATGAGGCTTTCGAGCGCACTGCAGACCACATGCGCAACCGGCAGGGCGAAGCGCATTGAGGAAAATGTCTTCATTTCGCCGTGAGTTTTTGCCGTGAGTCAGCGTCGGCCTGCAGCGAACGGCAAATCCCGATAGCATTTATGCACTGCCCATCAGTCCAGACACGGAGTGAGTCATGAAATCCATGCGATTCAACAACGACACGGCGCTTGGCCGGCTGCTCCTCAGCGCCTTCCAGCCGGAGTTCCTGCCGCCGCATGAGCGTAAGTTCCAGGCCTTTCAGTTTCGCGAGCCCAAGCTCGGGCCGGGCAAGATGCGCGCCGTGGTGCGCCTCGCCACCACCGATATCTTCGGCGTCAACATCCAGGTGCTCAACGTCGGCGAATCCGAAGCGCTGCACCTGCATGCCGCCATGGACGGGCTGTGGATGGTGTTCAAGGGCGCGGCTTCGTTCGTCGGGGAGGACGGCGTCGAGCATCCGCTGGGACCGCTGGATGGCATCATGGTGCCGCGCGGCGTGGCCTATGCCTTCAAGCAGGTGGGCGACGAGCCGCTGGTGATGCTGCAGGCCGAGGTGGTGGTGAAGTCGGCCAAGAAGAACACGTTCAAGACCTTCCAGCCCCCGGGCTCGGCACCGCGCCTGGAACTCGACACCACCATGGACCTCTACGATGCGCTCCTCGACGATGCCGAGCTGCAGGCCACGGCCGGCAAGCGCGCCCATCTGCCCACCTGGCAGTACAAGGATCGCAGTGGCGTGCCCGAGCCCCGGCGCGTGGCGTTCGACGCCTCCAACCCGCTGGGCAAGCTCTTGTTGAGCGGCATCCAGCCGGAGTTGATGCCGAAACACGAGCGCAAGTTCCAGGTATTCAGTTTCAAGGAGCCGGCGGTTGCGGCCAGCACCAACAGCGCCCTGGTGCGCCTTGCCACCACCGACATCGTCGGCGCGCTGATCCAGGTGCTGCCCGACGGGGGCGAGGTCGGCATGCACCTGCATGCGGCCATGGACGGGTTCTGGTTGGTGTTGAAGGGTGGCGTGTCGATCGTGGGTGATGACGGCGTCGAGCACGAGTTCGGCCCGCTGGAGGGCATGATGATCCCGCGCGGCGTGCCTTACGCCTTCAGGAAGATCGGACCGGAGAACCTCGTGCTGTTGCAGATCGAGGCGCTGGTGTCCACCGCCAAGCGCAACACCTTCAAGTGGATCGACAACCCGTCGGCTCCTCCACCCGAGGCCGAGGACATCCGCAAGACCGACGTGCCGATGGAGCTGTTCGACGCGCGGGTGGCGTAGGCACGCGAACGTTACGCCGGAAGGGCGCCACCCATATCGCGCGTTTGTCAGTATTCCGATGCTATAGGAAAGGGCATCGGATACTTTATTCTTAAATTGTCAGGATAATGGGTGCCGAAGGCCGGTCTCGTCGCAACTCAGACGCCTTCGACGATGCGGATCTCCCGCTCCACCCCATCGCCCAGCGCGGCCAGCGCGGCCTGGTAGGCGGGGCTGTCGTGCGTGGCCATTGCCTGCGCGACACTGTCGAACTCGATGATGACGGTGCGCTCCTTGACGCCCTTCTCGTAAACCTTCGCCGCTTCGCCGCGGGCGAGGAATTTTCCCCCGCCACCGGTAATGGCTGGGCCGGCCAGTTTTGCATAGGCGGCAAACTTGTCGGCGTTCTTGACCTTGAGGTAGGCGCTGATCCAGTAGGCTTTGGGCATGCGATCTCCTTTGAGTCCATTTCAAAATGAGGGGATACATCCCCTCATGCTCCCCTACATTGGACGGTTGCAAAATGAATTTTGCAACCGGTTCTTTGTCATTGAAGGGTGGCCGCAATATTAAGCGAGAGCCCCCGTCATATGAAGCGACATTTCAGGCATTTTCCGCTGGAAATGCACCCGCGGGAATCTCGATCCAGATGGCGCGGGCCATAGCGACGAGCTTGCCCGATGCGTCGTACAGGGCAGACCCGGCCATGCGCTTTCTGCCTTCGATGTGAATCGGCCAGCCGATGACGACGCATTTTTCGCCGGGTTGCACGCGGCCGAGAATTTGTGCAGAGAGCTGGCCAAGCACGACGGCTTTGCCTTCATCTACCGGCAGCACCGCGAACGCCGTAGGGCAGTCGAGCGCGGCCCAGATGAATTCGTCGCCGATGGCGCCGTCCGTGGCGAGGGACTCATCCACGACCCATGGGGCGGCGACGATTCTCTGGCCTTTAACCGGGCCGGCGAAGATGCGCAGCCCATCGCCTTTTTGTCTCTTGGGGCCGCAGACGAAGCAGCGCGGGAAACTGTGCGTGGTGAAGCCCAGGTAGGACTGCGATGCGATGACGGCATCGGCGAAACTCGGTGGCGCGGGCGGAGCAAGGTCGAGTGTCGCGCTGCGGCCTTCGCCCACCAGCGTGTCGCCCGATCGCAAACTGACCACGCCCTCGGATGCCTCGATTCGCAGTTCGGTGTCCAGGGGTGGCGGGACCATCAGGCGAACCGTGGCGGGCCCTGCGACGTGGCGGGCGATCCGTCCGCAGACATAGCCGCCGTTACCGGACCGGGAGGGACCGCAGAAGCGCGGGGAAATGGTCAGTGATTCCTTGAGCATGGGGCCACCTGCCAAAGAGGTTGTGGGAGGATGTGCATTATGAATGGGCTAGGGCCCTGATGTCCCCGGACCGGAGAACCGGTCGGACAGTTTGTTCATGCGAAGCAGCGCACCTGCACATCGATCAGGTTGGTCTTCAGGGAAAACTGTGACATGCCCTGGAAGCGCTGGCCCCGGTCGAACTGGCCGCGCAGCACCGATTCGATGGCGTAGAGCGTGGCGAGGAACTGCTGGTCGTCGGGATTGACGCCATGCTTCGTGATGGTGATGATGTGCCGGCCCGCGCCCGTCGTCTGCGCGCTGATCTTGGCGCCGTGAGCATAGGCGATCTGGCGGATCTGGTCGAGTTCGCGCTGCCCTTTGGGTGGGCCGGCGGTGGGCTTCTTGTCGGCAGTCATTGGGTCACGTCCTTGCGATCATGATGACATCGATCGGCGCTCGCGTGCGAGCCTTTGCCGCAGCCGCATCATGCGCCATCCCACCACGATGCCGAGCAGGGCGAAAAGGGCGTAGGTGACCGAGTATTCGCGGGTGAGGAGGACCAGTCCGGCGAAGATCAGCGGGCCCACCATGCCGCCAAGCAGCATGATGATCTGCAGGCTGGAGGTGGCGGAGGCCACATGCTCTTTCGACGTGTAGGCAGCCATCGCGCCGAAACAGGTGCCGACCCAGCCGCTGGAGGTCACGCCGTAGGTGGCGGCCACCGTGCAGATCGCCCACACCGGCCAGTCACCTTCCATCAGTGCCATGCAGACGCCAGTCGCGACGGCGACGAATCCCAGCACCGAGAGCACGATGAAAGGGTCGCGCAGGCGATCCGCGAGCCAGCCGAGGAATACCCGCGCAAGCAGCGAAGCCACCTGCGACGCGGTCAGTGCCAAGCCCGCGATCACCAGGCTGAAACCCAATTCCAGGTTGAGGTAGCTGACCATGAACCCGACCAGCGACTGGAACAGCATGCTCAGTGCAAAGGCGGTGATCATGATTTCCCGCAGCACGCGGTTGCGCAGTGCCAGCAGCAGCGGCTGGATCAGCGCGCGCGGGCGCACGGAGATGGCGTGATCGGCCTGTCGGTCGTTGTCGAGCGGGCGGCGCAGCGGCTGGATGATCGCGGCCAGCACGAGGCCGAAGAGGCTGAGGACCAGCAGCGTGCCTTGCCAGCCAATGCCGAGAATCAGGCGGGGAATTACGATGCCGGCGGCGCCCACGCCGATGGCGCCGCCCGCCTGGGCGAGCGAGGCGAGGAGGCCGAGGCGGTTCATGGGTGCGGCACGCGCCAGGAGGTGCATGATGGCCGAGACATGCGGGCCGACCACCGCGCCCATCACGATGGCCGAGGCCGCGATCATCCAAGCGGAGCCGCTCGCAGCGATGACGAGGCTTGCGGCCATGCCCAGCCCGACGCCCTGCAGCAGGCGCGCGCCGCCAAAGCGACGGATGACGCCAGAGGCCGTGAGTGTCGCCAACATCGCGGCCAGGCCGAAGATCCAGTAGAACAATCCGAGGGCCTGCGGGCTGACGCCGAGTGCGGGCGCGACGACCGGCGCGAAAACGCCCGGCGAGTTGGCCGTCATCGAGATGTAGATCTGGCTGCAGAACCCGATCGCAACGATGGGGCCGAGCCGGGGGCCTTGCACTGGTGGCATGGGACTGGGATGCTCTATGGGGGCGCAGTGTGACGACGTTTCGGGGTGTCCAGGCTGCCGGTGGATTGTACGTGGTTCCTCTCGACCTACCGGCGCGCGGTTGATGGCTTTTTGGTATTGCGGAAATCGCGGTTTGCGTCGCGGCGGGAATAGAATAGGCGCATGTCCGATATGCTCATTGTTCTACTGCTCGCAGGCATCGCCGCACTGGGCGCCATGGTGGTGTGGATGGCGCTACGCATGCGCAGGCTCGAATCGGGCCTCGAGGCGCTGCCGGTCGGGCTGGAGGAAAAGCACCGGGCCATCCTCACCGACCTGCATGCGGGGCTCGCGCAGCAGTCCGATCGCGTGACCGGAAACCTCGCCGACTCCTCCGATCGCCTGCGAAAGGCCGTGGGCGACGACTTGCAGCTAACGCGCGATGCGCTGAATGCGCTGCAGCTGCGGCTCCTCGAATCCCTTGGGCAGAGTCGCGAGCAGCTCTCCGATTCCCTGGGCCAGAGCCGCGAGCAGATGGTGAAGACCCTGGGCGACACTACGCAGGCGCTCAACGCCAAGATCGACGAGCGCCTGGACCAGATCACCGGCAAGGTGAACGAGCGGCTGGACGAGGGCTTCAAGAAGACCAACGAAACCTTCGTCAGCGTGATCCAGCGCCTGGCCACCATCGACGAGGCGCAAAAGAAGATCGAGGGGCTGACCGGCAGCGTGGTGAGCCTGCAGGAGTTGCTCGGCGACAAGCGCTCGCGCGGAGCCTTCGGCGAAGTGCAACTGGAGGCGCTGGTGCGCAACATCATGCCGCCGCAGGCCTTCGAGATGCAGTACACGCTGTCCACCGGCGTGCGCGCCGATTGCGTGCTGAAGCTCCCGGATCCCACCGGCCTGGTGGCAGTGGACTCCAAGTTCCCGCTGGAGAACTACCGCGCCATGCTCGACCCCGAGGCCAACGAGGCCGACCGCGCCATCGCGCAAAAGCAGTTCCGCGCCGATGTGCGAAAGCACGTGGACGACATCGCCAAGAAGTACATCATCGAAGGCGAGACATCGGATGGCGCGGTCATGTTCGTGCCGGCGGAAGCGGTGTTCGCCGAGATCCACGCTTACCATGCCGAGGTGGTGGACTATGCCAATGCGCGTCGCGTGTGGATCGTATCGCCAACCACTCTGATGGCCGTGCTCAACACCGCGCGTGCGGTGCTGAAGGACGTCGAGACGCGCAAGCAGATCCATGTCATCAAGGAGGCGCTGACGCGCCTGGGCGTCGATTTCCGGCGTTTCGATGAGCGCATGAAGAAGCTTGCCGACCACATTCGACAGGCGCACGAGGATGCGGAGAGCGTGCAGGTGTCGAGCAAGAAGATTTCCCAGCAGTTCCAGCGGATCGAGTCGGCCGAGATCGAAGATCGCACGCCCGGCAGTTCTGGTGGTGCCGACAACGTGGTCAAGCTTGGCGTGGAGCGCGAGGCGGACCGCAAGTCCTGAACAGCCGGGTCACACCTTGAGGCGGGGCGATCCTTCGTCGACCATGCTGCGCCCCAGGTCGGTGGCGAAGCGCGTCGCGCCCTTCGCCGTTTCGAACACCGGGTGCAATCCGGGGAAGGACTGGCTGCGCTGGAGCTGGTTTTCGCAGGCAAGGCGGGTCAGCGTCAAGCGCGGTTGCCATTTGCGGCCGGCAATTTCGCTGGATGTCGGCAAATGGAACGCACTCGCTTCGATGAGGTACAGCCCTCGGGCTTCCCGATGCACGGCCATTCCTGCTCCCATGATTGATGTCCCGAACGGTAGCACGAACGCCCGCGCTGCGCCGCAAGGCCGGCAATTGTCGTCCGGCGTTTCGACATGGGAGGGGCGGAATGGCCGGGGATTCGCATCCCCGCGTGTTACATTGGTCATTTAAGGGGTCGGCGCATGGACACCACGAAGAAGAAGGTGTGGCGTGAACAGGAGCAGCGCTTGCTCGAGCGCTGGAATGCGGCCTCATTGAAATATCGCGATGCCCAGGCGGCGCTGGTGCAGTCGAAACCCACGGGCGGGCCTACCACCGAGCAGATCAGCGCCTCGGATACGGCGCGAGTCGAACTCGACCACATGCGCAAGCAGGTGGCACGCTTGAAAGCCGAGTTCAGCTCCGGCAAGCGCTACTGATCAGGCGGTCTGGCGACATCACCGTTGCCTACGTGCGCGGCTTGGGAATCTCCAGCAGCTTTGCAATGTCGTCGATGAACTTGAGCTTCTTGTCCAGAGGGTCGGTCCACTTCACGACCTGCCCGCCGCCGACGGTGATGTTGGTGAACCCGGCCTCCGCATACTCGGCGACCAGGTGCGGCGTTGCCGAGGGCATGCGCATGTAATAACTGAACGGCTTGTTGTCCGTCCCATATTCCTTGCGCAGCGCCTCGATGAGCGCGCGTTTCTCGATGCACTCCGCAAGCGAGAGGTCGGGTGTACCCGCCCATGCGTCGCCCACGCGCGCGGCTCGCTTGAAGATCGGCGGCGTGGAACCCCCCACCAGCAGCGGCAGGGGCACGTACTGGTTGGCGATGGTCAGGCGATTGAAGTCGTAGAACCTGCCATGGTGCTCGAACTCGCCGCCGGCGAGCGCCTTCTTCAGGACGTCGATGCCTTCGTCCAGGCGCGCCCCGCGCTCATTGAACGGGATGCCGAAAGCCTCGTACTCTTCTTTTGCCCAGCCCACGCCGACACCCAGTCGCAGGCGATTGCCGGACAAGGCCTGGGCGCTGGTGATTGCGCGCGCTGCAAGCAGCGGGTGCCGCAACGGCAGCAGGTAGATCGCCGTGGTGATGTTGATGCGCTTGGTGGACACCGCGATGGCCCCCGCCACGACCATGGAGTCCGGGCATTCCTCGCCGGTGCTCAGCGGCTTGTGCGGGGTGTAGGGGTAGACGGATGCCAGGTTGCCAGGGCGGAAGAAATGTTCGCCCAGCCAGATGCTGTCAAAGCCCAGTTTCTCGGCAAGGATTGCCTGCTCGACGATCTCGGTGGGGTGGTGCGTGAAGGAAATCTGTAATCCGTACTTGACCTTGTTGTCACTCATGAGCCTGCTCCGGGGTTGGCGTGAACGCCGTGAATGTGTATGGGTTCGCGGATTCTACGCAGTTAGCGGCCGATGGGAAATGCCGCGCCGCCACGCTTCCTTGACTTCGCCAGGGGTCATACCTAGACTCCGCCGACGTTTACGGGAGGGGGCTTGCCCCGCCGATTCTGCCGAGGGAATGACATGCCATTGACTGCACTGGACCGGATCGAACTGCATGAACTCATGGCGCAGTATGCCAACGCCGTCGATGTGGACGGGCGAGAGGAGGATCTCCAGGAGATATTTACCGCGAATGCGCTTCTCGACAGTCCCATGTCAGGTAAATTCGCCGGCGCCGAGGGCCTTCGGCAGTTCGGCAAGGTGGTGGCGGGGCTGCGTGCGGGACGCATCGGGCGCCACCTCATCACCAATGTGCGGGTGTCCGGGGACGGCAACCGGGCACAAATCAAGGCGTATTACGTCCATATTTCGACGCCGGCGCGCGAAAAGGGCGGCGAGCGCAATACCGAAGTCACCAATGGCGGCTGCTATGACTGCACGGCAGTGAAAATCGACGGTCGCTGGTGGCTGGAGCGGCGCACGGTGAGCGTGGATTCCAAGTGAGTTAGCGGCAGGGCACTCGGCAGCAACAGGGCATTCGGCTAGAATCCAGCCACTTCAGCAGTGGGTCACGTGACGTTTGTGCATCCTACAAGGCTGCCGTGTCCAGTGCAGTGCCATGAAACGACGCAGTCGGGAGGGTGTCCAGTGTGCAAACGGAAGCTAGCAAAAGCGGTGATGGTCGTTCGCGGCGGGGTGGCCTGATGGCTTCCGCAGGCGTGCCGCAACTCGAATACAAGTCCATCCGGCACCAGTTTGTCGATGGGGAGCGCGACTTCGTCGCCGTGGATGGGATCGAACTGACGGTTCGCCAGGGAGAGTTCCTTTGCATCATCGGCCCCAGCGGCTGTGGCAAGAGCACTTTGCTGAACCTTGCCGCCGGCCTCATACATCCCACCGAAGGCACCGTGCTGTACCGGGGCGCGCAAGTGCGTGGCCTCAATACCGATGTCGGCTATGTGACCCAGCGTGACACCTTGCTGCCCTGGCGCACGGCCGCGCGCAATGTGTCGCTGCCGCTGGAAGTGCAGGGCGTTCCCGAAGCGGAGCGCAAGGAGCGCGTGGAGAGGGTGCTTGAACTGGTGGGCCTGCACAAGCGCGGCAATCGCTACCCCTCGCAGCTGTCGGGCGGCATGTTGAAGCGCACCGCGCTGGCGCAGATCCTGGTTTATGAACCGACCACGTTGTTGATGGACGAGCCATTCGGGGCGCTGGATGCCCAACTGCGAATGTCCCTGCAGCGCGAGCTCCTGGAAATCTGGGGGCGCAAGTCGCAGACGGTGCTGTTCGTGACGCACGACCTGGAGGAGGCGATCCTGATGGGTGATCGTGTGGTGGTGTTCGGCGCTAATCCCGGGCGCATCATCCACGTCGAGGAGGTTGCGTTGGAGCGTCCGCGCGATCTCGTGGCCTTGCGCGCCGATCCACGCTTCACCTCAACCTGGGAGCGGCTGTGGTCGCTGCTCGCCCCGCAGATTACGGAGAAGGAATGAATACAGTCGCAGCCAAGCCGGGAGCAGCCACCGTGGCGCCGTCCGTGTCCGCGCTGGCACGCCAGGCGCGCCGCCGCCGCCGCATAGCCATCCTCATGATCCAGATCGCGCTGGCCATCGGGGCGCTGGTGTTCTGGGAATGGGCCGCGGGTCCGCGCAATACGCCAGGAATCCTGATCGACGAGTTCTATATCAGCCGGCCGACGCTGGTGTGGGATGCGCTGCGCCGCTGGACCACCGAAGGCGTGCTGTGGATCAGCATCTACTACACGTTCGAGACCACCGTGCTCGGCTTCATCATAGGCACGGCGATGGGCCTGGTCATCGGTTTCATCCTGGGTGTAAACCCGTTCCTTGCGTCGATCTTCCAGCCCTTCATCAACGCCCTGTATTCGATCCCGCGGCTCGCCTTGGTGCCGCTGTTCATGCTGTGGTTCGGCATTGGCATCGGCTCGAAGCTGGCGTTGGTGGTGAGCGTGGTGTTCTTCCTGGTGTTCTTCGCCACCTTCACCGGCGTCAAGGACGTGGACCAGGAGTTGTTGAACAAGTTGCGCCTGATGCGCGCCAACTGGTGGAGCGTGCACCTGAAAGTGACACTGCCGGCCGCCACGACCTTCATCATCTCGGGCCTGAGCATTTCACTGCCCTATGCGCTGGTGGCTCAGGTGACTGCGGAGATGCTCTCGTCGAACCGCGGCATGGGCTACCTGCTGATCCGCTCGTCCTCGCAGTTCTACACACCCGGCGTCTTCGCCGCCATCACGGTGCTGATGGTGATGGGCGTGGCGTTGACATGGTCCATACAGCTGCTGGAAAACTGGCTGCTGCGCTGGAAGCCCAAGGCACATTGATCGGGCCGGAATTCCCGTCAATGGTATCAGGATTTACGATTTATAGTCAGTGGCAGTGGCGTTAGGGTAACGAAACTGTCAGTATTACTGTAACCAGTAAATATGGAGTCGAAGATGAGTGCAAATCCGGCGGTTGTGAATGCCAGGGCGGGTGCGTCACGCAAGATCCTGTCCGAGGATGAGGTGGCGGCCTACCATCGCGACGGCTTCCTGGTGCCGCGCTACCGGTTGTCCGCGCCGGAGCTTGCGGACTTGAAGTCCATCTGCGGCAAGCTGCTCGATGACCACCCGGATATCCACGGCGTGCCGATCACCAACCCGCATATGCCGTACTACGCCATCCAGAAGCTCAAGACCGATCCCGCGCCGTGGCTGGCGTGGGCGACGAAACCCGAACTGCTGGACATGACCGAGCAGCTGATCGGGCCGGACATCGTGATGTTCCAGACCGCGATCTTCCACAAGAAGGCGATCACCGGCGGCCGGGCGCCGTATCACCGCGATGGCAAGTACTACCCGATCCGGCCGCTGGCGGCGACCAATGTCTGGATTGCGGTGACGCCCAGCACCATCGAGAACGGCTGCGTGCGCTGCATACCGGGGTCGCACAAGACCAAGGACCCGGGCAAGCACCACTGGACCGATGGCACGGGGGACGAGTTGTTCCGCATCGAACTCGACCAGAGCGAGTACAACGAGTCCGATGCGGTACCCATCGTGCTCGAACCCGGGCAAATGGTGTTCTTCGATGTGATGACCATCCATGGCGGCACGCCCAACACGAGCGGGACGGCGCGTACCGGTTTTTCGATTCGCTACTACCCGGCTTCGAGCTACTGGGAGCGCGTCGTGGCCGAGAATCACAATGAAACGTCCAGCTATAACGACTTCACCAATCGTCCGCTGATCCTCGTGCGCGGCACCGACCGTAGCGGCAAGAATGACCTGGTGACCGGGCATCCCGCGCCGAACGGTGGGCACGTCATTTCTTGACGCGGCAACGTCGTTGATGCGCGGTCGTTCATCGAGCGGCGACCACTGAATGCAACACTGGATCGGGAAAACCATGAAAGAACTGAAAGGCAAGAACGCCGTCGTTACCGGCGCCGCCAGCGGCATCGGCCTCGCGATCACGGAACGCCTGCTGGACGAGGGCATGCAGGTGGTCATGGCCGACATCGAGCGCACGCGGCTGGACAAGGAGGCAGAGCGCCTGTCCAAACGGGGCAAGGTGCACGCTGTTGTCACTGATGTGTCCGATCTCGCATCCATCCAGGCGCTCAAGGCGAGTGCCGAGGCGGCATTCGGGCCGACGCATGCGTTGTTCAACAATGCCGGCGTCGAGGCGCCCGCGGAATACGCGCTCGAGACGCCCCTGCGCCATTGGGAATGGATCGTCTCTGTGAACATGTGGGGTGTGGTGCATGGGTGCATGACTTTCCTGCCGGGCATGAACGAGCGCAACGAGGGGCACGTGGTCAACACTTCGTCGATCGGCGGCTTGATGGCGGTGCCGTTCCATGTGCCCTACAGCATGGTCAAGCATGGCATCGTCGGGCTGTCGATGGGATTGCAGACCGAGCAGCGCATGCGCGGCTCGAACGTCGGCGTGTCCGTGTTGTGCCCGACCTTTACCGCCACGTCGCTGCTGGATTCAACGCGCAATTTCCCCAAGCGCCTGGGGGACCCTTCCATGGGCGCGCTCTCCGAAGCAGGGCGCAAGGTGGATGAATGGGAGCGCTCGGTGGTCACGACCACGACGCCGCCCAGCGAAATGGCGCGCCTTGCCATCGACGCGATGAAGGCTGGACGCTTCTGGGCTGTGCCCGACTGGCCGCTGACACTCGCCTCTGGCGGCACGCTGCAGGACCACATCAAGGACCTGTGGGCGACATCCATGGATGGGCGCGACCTGCCGATCATGGATCCGCGCAAGACCGTCAAGACCTGACGCGGGCTGTCCCGGGCAGATCACTGCCCGGATTTTTGGGCGGGGCGTGCGCCGCCGGCGCGCGGGCTCCTACACCAGCCCGGCCAGGGCTTGCACCATCACCGTTTCCCCGGCATTCACGTCACCGCGGGCATGCTCCAGCACAATCAGGCAGTTGGCGGTCGACATGGAGCGCAGCACGCTCGAGCCTTGATTGTCGGCGGGCGTGACTTGGATGCCGGTGTCTGTCATGGCTAACCGCCCGCGGGCGAACTCGGTGCGGCCCGGCCTCTTGCGCATCGCTGTCGTGACACGTGCGGCAAACGCGGGCAGCGCGTCGTCGACCTGGCCGGTGAGTGCGAGGATCGCGGGACGCACGAACTGGATGAAGGCGATCATGGCCGCGACGGGATTGCCCGGAAGGCCGAACAACCACGCGGATTGATCCTGAGAGGCAATCTTTCCGAAGGCAAATGGGCGGCCCGGGCGCATGGCGAGCTTCCATTGGAGGACTTCGCCCAGTTGGCGCATCATTGGAGCAGTCAAATCCGCGTCGCCTTCGGAGACTCCGCCGCTCGTGATGATGACTTTGTGGCCTGCGGCGGCATTGCGCAAGGTCGCCTCGATGGCACCGGCTTCGTCGGGCACGATGCCCAGGTCGCTCGCGGTGCACCCCAGGCGCGAGAGCAGCCCCCGCAAGCTGTAGCGATTGCTGTCGAATTGCGCGCCCTCGCGCATCCCTTGCCCGGCATCCCGCAATTCATCGCCGGTGGAGAAAACGGCCACCCTCAGGGGCGGGCGCACATCCACTTGGGCCAGTCCCAGCGAGGCGATCAGTCCCCATTGCGCTGCACCGATCCGTGTTCCGGCGGGCAATGCCGGGCTCCCGCGCGCGAGGTCATCGCCGGCACGCCGGCGGTTCGCGCCGACGCTCTGCCCGGCGGGGATGGCAATGTTTTTAGCATCGACTTGAACGAGTTCACGGATTACCACCGTGTCGGTCCCGGCAGGCATCACGGCGCCGGTCATGATGCGCACGCACTCACCCGCCTCGACCGTGCCCTGGAAAGGGCGCCCGGCGAGGGAAACGCCGACCTCGCGCAGGACCGTTGGCTGGCCTGCAGGCAGGTCCGCCGACCGGAGGGCATAACCGTCCATGGCCGAATTGTCATTCGCGGGCACGTCGATCGGGGACAGGATGTCACAGGCGAGAATGCGATCCAGCGCGTCGGTCAATGCGATGTGCTCATGCTGATGACGGGACGGCGAGTCCGCCTGTTCCACCGCCCTGAGGATCACGGCGCGTGCAATATCCACCGGCAGGTTCGCCGCGTCGTAGCCAGGTTGTTTCCCGGCAAGACTCGCGAGTGAGCTCAAGGCGATTTCGCTTCCTCATTACGCGCAAAGGCCGAAAAATCTTCTGGCGTATTGAGATTGGCGAATGCGTCCGCTTCATCGTCGAAAGGGACGTTGACGGCATTCAGCCCGGCGTACCAGGCATGGGCCTTGCGCCCGTCACCCTTGAGATAGGCTGTCAGGTGCGGCAGGGTGGACCTGCGGACCAGGGCGAACACCGGCTGCACGCGCTCGTTGGTCGTGGCGACGGCAATCTGCGCACCCGCCAGGTCGAGGGCCGCCCAGAGTCGGGCGACGAGATCGAACGGCAGCGACGGGGCGTCACAGGGGACCGTGACCAGCAGCTCGCGCCGGGATGCCTGCAGTCCGGAGTACAGGCCGGCCAGGGGGCCGGACCCGAACGTGTCGCCGACAACCCGCGTGTCCTTGAAAGCGACCTGCCCGAGGCTGGCGTAGTCTCCGATGTGGCCGTTGGCGCTGATGATGAGCTCAGCCACCTGCGGGGCGAGCCGCTCGATCACATACGAGACGATGGGCCGCCCGGCAAGCGGTTGCAGGCCCTTGTCGCGCAGTGTTGCGGTGGCCCCCAAGCGACGGCCCCGGCCTCCGGCAAGAATGAGGCCGCTGACCGGCGGGATGGTTTGCAGGTTCAATGTTTTGGTGCCCTGGGGCGTTATGGACTACTTCTCCTGGGCGGCCTGCATGATGAGCTTGGAGCCCTGGTTGCTCGCCGGCTTGATGTGGTCGGACGCCCCGGGCCCAAGCGCCTTGGGAACCAGCGCGTCGCTGATGCCGAACTCCTTGGCATGCCCGAGGATGCGATCCCAGATGAACTGCGGGATGTCCACGCCTTCCTTTTCGCGGCGGATCTTGCCCAGGTTGCTGCGCTCGCCGGGGTAATAGACGCCAGGGGATCCTTCGGTGGGGGTCGAGGTCTTGACCCATTCGATGAACGAGCCGAGGTCCTTCTTGAAATCCATCAGCGGACGGAAGGCCTCGACGTTGAAGATGGCCATGAAGCAGCCGTCGATGATGGGCCAAGGGCGTGACTTGTCTTCCTTGAACTCCATGCCAGAGAGAATGTCGGCGAGGACCTCGATCATGAAGCACAGCGCGTAGCCCTTGTGCGCGACCACGCCGCCCATGGGCAGGAAGGAGCCGCCCTTGAAATAGGCACCCGGATCGGTGGTGGGCTTGCCATCCTTGTCGAGGATCCAGCCTTCGGGCACTTGCTCTCCGCGCTGGTGGGCCATGATGACCTTCGATCCGGAGGACACGGCGGCGGTCATGTCGAAGCCGACGATGCCGCCCGTGGCATTGGGCAGGGCCATGGACCAGGGGTTGATGCCGAGGCGGCGGTCCTTGCCGCCGGTGGGCGCCATGAACTTGGGTCCCCATGCGCCATCGCACATCATCAGCGCGACCATGCCCTC
>CANJXQ010000007.1 GCA_947478805.1 Betaproteobacteria bacterium
CTACGTGCCCAATCTCGGCGCCTTCATCATCTACTGCCTGATGATCGCCATCCTGATGGTGCGCCCGCAGGGGCTCTTTGCGCGCGGGGGCCGCTAGCCGTGGCCAATGCACCATCGGGACCATCGAGCGTGAAAGCGTCCGCGCGCGCGGCGCTGCAGGCGGCCTCGCGCTGGCGCGCGCTGGAGTTCGCCTTCTGGCTGGTGCCCGTGGCGGCGTACTTCCTCTTCCCACGCCACTACCTGCTGCTGAACGAAATGGCGATCTTTGCGCTGTTCGCCCTCTCGCTCGACCTCATCCTCGGCTACGCGGGGATCATTTCGCTCGGGCATGCGGCCTTCTTCGGCTTCGGGGCCTATGCCGCGGCGCTCTTCGCCAAGCACATCCATCCCGATCCGCTGCTGGGCCTTGCCGCCACGGCGGCAGGCGCGGCGCTCTTCGGCCTGGTGTCCAGCGTGCTCATCCTGCGCGGCACCGACCTCACGCGCCTCATGGTGACGCTGGGCATCGCGCTCATCACCTATGAAGTCGCGGCCAAGATGGCCTGGCTCACCGGCGGCACCGACGGCCTGCAGGGCGTAGTCGTGGGACCGCTGCTCGGCCGGTTCGATTTCGACATGTCGGGCCGCACCGCCTACCTCTACAGCCTGGCGACACTCTTCGTTCTCTTTCTCATCGCGCGCCGCGTGGTGCATTCGCCCTTCGGCATGGGGCTGAAGGCCATCCGCGACAACCGCCTGCGCGCTGCGGCCATCGGCATCCCGGTGAACCGGCGCCTGGCCGCAGTGAACACGCTCGCCGCCACCATGGCTGGTATGGCAGGGGCGCTGCTGTCACAGTCCACGTCATTCGCCTCGCTCGACGTGCTCGCATTCCACCGCTCGGCCGAGGCGCTGCTGGTGCTGGTGATCGGCGGCACGGGCTGGCTCTATGGCGGGCCCATCGGCGCGGTGGTGTTCACGCTGCTGCACGACCGCCTGGCCGCGCTCACGCCGCAGTATTGGCAGTTTTGGGTCGGCGCGATCCTCGCCGGCCTCGTGCTCATCGGGCGCGAACGCATGCGGCTCATCGTGCGGCCGTGGCGGTGGTTCAAAGCGAAGAAGGTGGGCGAATGACAGCGCTCGCCACCTTCTCGCTCAACAAGCGCTTCGGCGGCGTGGCGGCCACGCAGGACGTGTCGCTCGCCATTGAGGAGGGCGCGCGCCATGCCCTGATCGGCCCCAATGGCGCGGGCAAGACCACGCTCATCAACCTGCTCACCGGGGTGCTCCCGCCATCCGGCGGGCGCATCGAGCTGCAGGGCAAGGACATCACCGCGCTCGCCCCGCACCAGCGTGTGCGCCGCGGCCTGGTGCGCACCTTCCAGATTAACCAGCTCTTCGCGCAGCTCACGCCGCTGGAGAGCGTCACCCTCGCGGCGAGTGAATCCCACAGACTCGGCGCGCGCGCCTGGCAGCGGCTGGGGGCCAACGCCGTTGTGCGCGACGAAGCCGCCGACATTCTCGAGCGCTTTCGCCTCGCCGACGTGATGACCCGGCCCACGGCCGAGTTGCCCTACGGCAAGCGGCGGCTGCTGGAAGTGGCCATCGCCATCGCCTGCCGGCCGCGCGTGCTGCTGCTCGATGAACCGGTGGCCGGCGTGCCCGAGGGCGAGCGCGCGGAGATCCTCGATTCGCTCGCCGCGCTACCGGCGGACGTGACCGTGCTGCTCATCGAGCACGACATGGATCTCGTGTTCAGCTTTGCCTCGCGCATCTCGGTGATGGTGGGCGGCGCGCTGTTTGCCGAAGGCACGGGTACCGAGATCGCCGCCGACCCGCGCGTGCGCGCCGTGTACCTGGGCGAGGGCGGCCATGGCTGATGCCCGGCAAGACACCATGCACAGCAAGGCCCCGCTGCTGGAAGTGAGCGGCCTCGTCGCCGGCTACGGCGGGGCGAGCATCCTGAACGGCGTGTCGTTCCGGCTGGAGGCAGGCCAATCGCTTGCGCTGCTCGGGCGCAATGGCGCGGGCAAGAGCACGCTCATCGCGAGCATCCTGGGCCTCACCGAACGCCATGCAGGGCGCGTGCTGCTCGCTGGCGTGGACGTGACGAACCTGCGCCCCGACCAGCGCGCAACCCACGCGGTGGGCGCCGTGGGCTGGGTGCCGCAGGAGCGCAACATCTTCAAGTCGCTCACCGTCGAAGAAAACCTCACCGCGATTGCACGTACGGGGGCGCGGCCCGGGCCGTGGACGGTGGCGCGCGTGTTCCAGCTTTTTCCGCAACTGGAAGGCCGGCGCGGCAACCTCGGCTCGCAGCTCTCGGGCGGCGAGCAGCAATTGCTCGCCATCGGCCGCGCGCTCATGCTGAACCCGGCGTTATTGCTGCTCGACGAACCTCTCGAAGGCCTCGCACCCCTCATCGCCGCGCAGGTGCTGGACGTGGTGCGCAAGTTGATCAAGGACGAGGGCCTTTCCGCCATCGTCGTCGAGCAGCACGCACGCAAGGTGCTGGAGATCACCGACCAGGCCATCATCCTCGAGCGCGGCAGCATCGTGCATGCCGCAAGTTCCATCGACCTGTTGCATCGGCCGGAGGAGTTGGATGCGCATTTGGGGGTGGGTGGGCGGTAGTCTCGAGCCACTCGCCCTAGAGGCACGTCAGAAATTGTCTGATGGAAATCTGAGTGGTGGGTGTTGTACGCAGGTTCTGGATTTCACTTGTATGTCGCATCGCGACGCGGATACATCGGTGTTGGGCTTCATATAGCAATTGACTCGTGTTCTCAAATTTGAGAACATTACATGATGCTCTATTCGATCGAATACTTTCATCCGAAAGTGCTTGCCGAAATCGAGTCTTGGCCCGTTGATGTTTTGGCGGACTATGCACGCATCGTAGAGCTTCTCATGAAACACGGCCCGAATCTGAGGCTTCCGCATTCGAGGACATTTGGTGATGGTCTGTTCGAGCTCAGGCCGAGAGGCAGATCAGGCATTGGACGGGCGTTTTACTGTTTTCTCTTGGGCAGGCGTGTAGTGGTGCTGCACGCGTTTATCAAGAAATCACAGCAGACGCCAGATCGAGAACTGAAGCTTGCCCGGAAACGCATGAAGGAGATATTTCATGGCTGAAATTAAATACCAACCCGTAGACCACGATCACAAGGCTTTTCTCAAGAGAGCCAAAAAGCGTCGTGGTTTTCAGACGGCGTACCAGGCTCTCGCGGTCGAGTATGCGGTCGCGAGCGAAATGCTGGCTGCTCGCTCCCGGGCCGGTCTTACACAAGAAGTGGTGGCCTTTCGCATGGGCACGACAAAAAGCACTGTTTCGCGCCTTGAGTCGGCTGGCAAGCACGCGCCATCGCTTACGTCACTCAAGAAGTATGCTGAGGCTGTAGGTTGCAAAATTGAGATCAAGCTGGTTCCGAGATAAAGGGGCCTGTCCCCTTTTGTGTTCCGGGCGTTCACGATAGGAGCACGATTGATCTACCAGCGCCAATGGCGGGAGTACGTCGCAGCGATCCGCTTCGCGGCGGTGCTGGGCCTCTTCTTTGGCTTGTCGGCGGGGGCGGTGATGCTCAAGCCGCCGCTGGTGGGTGCCCTTTTCGGCGCGGTGAGCGCTGTAACGGACTTCTCCGTGGGTATGGCGTTGATCGGCGCCATGGAAATACTTCTGCCACACACGGTCCTCGGACGTCGCCTGCTGGCCCGGCCGTTCCTTGTCGTGGTGCTGGTGAAGGCCCTGGGGTACCTCGCCGTCGTGGGCCTCGTGATCGGCGGACGGTTGGGGCCGGCGGTGGTGGGGCTGCTGGGCGGAGCGCAAGTCGCGTCGCGAATTCTGGAGCAGATCGATGCCGCGTTCCCGCGCGGACTCATCGTCGTGTTCGCCGCGCTGGTGACGTTCCTGCTGGTCGTGCTGCGACATGCGTCGCAGATCATTGGTGAGCAGAGTTTTCGCGACATCATGCGCGGCCGCTACCACCGGCCGCGCTCCGAGGAGCGTTTCTTCCTATTCGTCGATGTGGTGGGCTCCACGCCGGTAGCCGAGCGCTTGGGCCCGCATGCGGTGCACCGCTACCTCGACCGGGTGTTCCGCATTGCCTCGGACCCTGTGGACGAACACTACGGCGAGGTGTTCCAGTACGTGGGCGACGAGATGGTGGTCACTTGGACACTCGCCGAGGGGCGCCAGGAGGCGCGGCCGCTCGCGTGCCTCTTCGCCATCGAAGCGGCGCTCGCGGCGGCGGCCCCGGATTTCGAGCGCGAGTTCGGCACGGTGCCGAAGGTCCGCGCCGCGCTGCACGCGGGCGAAGTCGTCACCGGCGAGATCGGCGGCAGTCGCCGCGCCATTGTGTTCCACGGCGACGTGATGAACACCACCTCGCGAATAGAAAACGCGACCCGCGAACTGGGGCGGAATTTCCTCGTCTCGGAAGAAGCGCTCACGCGTCTGGACGACGCATCGGGCTACTCGCCCGAGGACCTCGGACAGCACCAGTTGCGCGGTCGCGAGGCTATGGTGCGGCTGTATACGGTGAGGAAAATATGAAAAAGCCGGCAAAGCCTAATAGTGATGGTGTGCGAGGTGTAGTACTTCAGGGGTGTTCGGTCGGGCCGGCGAAGATTCCTGATGACAAACAGTTTGGCTCGGGTTAGTTTCGAGTCCGCGAGCTGCCTGGCTCGCCGTGTGCATGTTCATCAGGAGGAGAACCGATCGTGGCTTTTCTGCGTATTGTCGTCACTGCTGCGGGCGTCCTCGGGATCGCCTGCGGGGCCGCGCCGGTTGAACCGGCCGGCAAGCCATGACCCTGTTCAGTCGCTTCCTCACGACGTCGGAGGCCGAGGAGGCTGTCAGCGATGCGCAGTTCATCGCGGCGATGCTGCGCTTTGAGGCGGCGCTGGCGCGTGCAGAAGCAGCTGGCGGGCTGATCCCGCAGGACGTCGCACAATCGATTGCCAGCACCTGCAAGGTTGCGTTGGTTGACGTGCCGGCCATCGTGCGCGACAGCCGGCGCGCGGGGACGGTGGTGATTCCGCTGGTGAAGGCGCTGAAGGACGTGGTGCGCCTGTCCAACCCGGCGGCCGAGCGCTGGGTGCACTTCGGCAGCACCAGCCAGGACGCGATCGACACCGCGATGGCACTGGTGACGCGCGACCTGCTCGCGCTCATCGATGCCGACCTCGATCGTGTCGTCAATGCCCTGCTCGCGCAGGCAGCCGAGCACGCGGGCGCGCCGATGCTCGCGCGCACGTTGCTGCAGCCGGCCTCCGTTACCACCTTCGGGCTGAAGTGCGCACAGTGGGCATTGCCGCTCTCGCGCAGCCGCGCGCGCATGGCGGCGCTGTCATCGCGGGCGCTGTGCGTGCAACTGGGCGGTGCGGTGGGCACGCGCCAGCAGTTGGGGAAGCGCGCCGACGCGATCGTGCGCGACGTGGCGGAAGAACTCGGCCTCGCCGTGCCGGGGGCGACGTGGCACACGCAGCGCGACGAGTGGGTGGCGCTGGGCTGCGAGCTGGGGCTCGTCGCAGGAAGCCTGGGAAAGATTGCAAAGGACCTGTCGCTGATGGGGCAGTTCGAAGTGGGCGAGGTCGTGGAGCCGGGCGGCGGTTCGTCGGCCATGCCGCACAAGCGAAACCCGCTGGGGTCGATGATCGCGCTCACGGCGGCGCAGCGCGCGCCGCACCGGGTTGCTGCGCTTCTCGCAGCAATGCCCCAGGAGCACGAGCGCGCGCTGGGCGGCTGGCAGGCGGAGTCGGCGGAGTGGGGCGATTTGCTGCAGATCGTGCATGGAAGCGCACGGGCCATGGCAGCGGCGTGCACGGGCCTTGAGGTGGACACGCGGCGCATGAGTGATAACCTCGATGCCGTGCGACGGGCCGTTCCGGCCGAGGTCGCTGCCGAATGGTTCGATCCCGCGATGGCGCGGTCGCTGCGGGTACAGGTTGATGCGCTCATTGCGCATGTGCGCACCCTGGGCGCTGCATTGCGGCCAGCGGCCAGCGGCCAGCGCAGGCCAGTGAAAGACGTTTTGAGGAGGCAGCATGATTGAAGTCTATCGTCGCCCCATGCAGGGAACGCAGCCGGAGTATCGGTTCCCGCCCTATGGCTCGACGGCAAAGCGCGCGCCGACCAGGCCGCTGGTGATGCTGCCGCACACCTTGTCGGAAACCACCGGGCCCGTGTTCGGCCACGACAGCGTGAAGGCAAGCGAGTTTGACCTCACGGCGGGGCACGCCGATCTTCCATTGGGAAAACGCATCGTGGTGAGCGGCCGCGTGCTCGATGATGGCGGCAAGCCGGTTCGGCATACGCTGGTGGAGATCTGGCAGGCCAATTCGGCGGGGCGCTACCGGCATCCCAATGACGGCCCGCATTCGCCGCTCGACCCCAACTTCACGGGTTGCGGGCGCGCCATGACCGACGCCGAGGGTCGCTACCGTTTCATCAGCATCGAGCCGGGCGCCTATCCGTGGCGCAACCATTACAACGCCTGGCGCCCCAAGCACATCCATTTCTCGCTCTGGGGCGAGGCCTTCACGCAGCGCTTGGTGACGCAGATGTACTTCCCGGGCGACCCATTGCTGCCGTTCGATCCGATCTTCAACTGCGTGACCGACACCAAGGCGCGCGACCGACTGGTGTCGTCGCTCGATTGGGAGACGACCATCCCGGAGTCTGCGATCGGCTATCGGTTCGACATCGTGCTGCGCGGTCGCCACGCCACGCCCGTGGATCGGTAGGGGGACGCCATGAGCCTTCAGCAATCCACATCACAAACCTTCGGGCCGTATTTCCACATCGGGCTGAAGCCCATCGCGGTGCGCCTGCCCGCCGGCGCCAAGCCCGTGGTCATCACCGGCCGTGTGCTCGATGGCGACGGCAAGCCGGTAAGCGATGCCGCCATCGAAACCTGGCAGGCGGACCTCGCCGGTGCCTACCCCGTGCAGCCTGCGGATGGGTCGTGTCCGGCGACGTCCACGCTGGCGGGGCTCGGTCGCGCGCCCACCGATGCCGAAGGTCGATTTCGCATCGACACCTATCTGCCAGGCCGCGTGGCGGCGCCGGGCGGTGCGCATTCTGCAATCCTGCAGGCCCCGCACATTCTCGTGGCCATCGGCATGCGCGGCCTCCTGAAGCACCTCGTGACGCGAATCTATTTCCCGGGCGAGGCCTCCAATGCGGATGATCCGGTGCTGAAGCTCGTCCCGGCAGACCGTCGCGACACGCTCATTGCGCGCGCAGAGGGCGGCGAACTGCACTGGGACGTCGTGCTGCAGGGGGCGGGCGAGACGGTGTTCTTCGACTGCTGATGGCGCCCCGCGCATGATCAACAAGATTGTCGCCTCGGCCGAGGCCGCCGTCGCCGACATCAAGGACGGTTCAACCGTCATGATCAGCGGCTTTGGCGGGGCGGGCATGCCGGTCGCGCTGGTCGATGCGCTCATCGCCCAGGGCGCGCGCGACCTCGTCATCGTCAACAACAACGCGGGCAACGGCGAGACGGGGCTCGCGGCGCTGATGAAGGCGCGGCGCGTGCGAAAGATCCTGTGTTCCTTCCCGCGCCAGGCCGATTCCTACGTGTTCGACGGCTTGTACCGCGCGGGGGAGATCGAGCTCGAAGTCGTGCCGCAGGGCAATCTGGCAGAGCGCATCCGCGCGGCCGGCGCCGGCATCGGAGGTTTTTTTACGCCCACGGGCTACGGCACGCTGCTCGCCGAAGGCAAGGAGACGCGCGAGATCGACGGACGGCAATACGTGTTCGAGTCGCCGATCCACGCCGATGTCGCTCTGGTGCGCGCCGACCGTGCCGACCGCTGGGGCAACCTGACCTATCGCAAGGCGGCGCGAAACTTCGGGCCCGTCATGGCCACGGCGGCCAAGTGCACCATCGTGGAAGTGCGCGAGGTGGTCGAACTGGGCGCGATCGACCCGGAGCACGTGGTCACCCCAGGCATCTTCGTGCAGCGCGTCGTCAAGGTGGGCGGGATGGGGAGGACTGCGTGAAGCGCTGGACCCGTGACGAGATGGCGGCGCGCGTGGCGCGCGACATCCCCGATGGTTCCTACGTGAACCTCGGCATCGGCCTGCCCACGCTGGTGGCCAACCACATCCCGCCGGATCGCGAAGTGATCATCCAGAGCGAGAACGGCGTGCTCGGTGCAGGCCCCACGCCCGCCAAAGGGCAGGAAGACCCGGAACTCATCAATGCCGGCAAGCAGCCGATCACGCTGTTGAAGGGCGGCGCGTTCTTTCACCATGCCGATTCCTTTGCCATGATGCGAGGCGGCCATTTGGACTACTGCGTGCTAGGCGCCTTCCAGGTGGCGGTGAATGGCGACCTCGCCAACTGGCACACCGGGGCGCCGGACGCGATTCCGGCCGTGGGCGGCGCGATGGACCTTGCGATCGGCGCCAAGCGCGTGCTGATCATGATGGAGCACCTGACCAAGTCGGGCGAGAGCAAGATCGTGCCTGCCTGCACCTATCCGCTCACCGGTATGGGCTGCGTGAACCGCGTGTATACGGACCTCGCGGTGATCGACATCACGCCGCAGGGGCTGGTGGTGCGCGATTGCGTCGACGGGCTGTCGTTCGATGAGCTGCAGCGGCTGACCGGTGTGCCGCTGCGCCCGGCGGAGCGGACATGAGCGCGACAAAGGTCGAGAAGTGGGCGCCGGGTATGAAGCCGGCAGCCTCGGGCCTCATCACCGTAGACGGGGTGCGCCTCTACTGCCGAATCGACGGCCATGCCAAGTCGCCGCATCTAATGTTATCGAATTCGATCGGTACTGACCATTCCACTTGGTCAGAGCAGGTAAATATACTCAAGAAGCATTTCCGCGTGGTGAGCTACGACACGCGCGGCCATGGCGCGTCGGATGCGGGCGACAAGGATTACGGCATCGAGCGCCTCGGCCGCGACGCGCTCGGGTTGCTCGACGCGCTGGGCATTGCGCGCGCCCATTTCTGCGGCCTGTCGCTGGGCGGCATGACCGGGATGTGGCTGGGCATCCATGCGCCCAAGCGCATCGACCGCCTGGTGTTGGCCAATACCGCGGCGCACATCGGGCCGCCTGAGATGTGGACCACGCGCGCCGCGACGGTTCGCAAGGACGGCATGCAAGCCATCGTGGAGGGTGTGCTCAAGCGCTGGCTGACCGCGCGCTGCCTGGCTGAAAACCCGATGGTGGTGGAAAAGGCACGGCGCATGCTGCTCGCCGTGCCGCCCGAAGGCTACGCGCGCGCCTGCATGATGCTCTCGGCCATGGACCAGCGCGAGACCGTGTCGCGCATTGCCGCGCCGACCCTGGTGATCGCCGGCCTGCAGGACGCCGCCACGCCACCCGCCGATGCCCAATTCCTCGTCGAGCGCATTCGTGGCGCGCGCCTGGTCGAACTGGACGCCGCGCACCTGTCGAATCTCGAATTGCCGCAACCTTTCACTGCTGCGGTCGAAGCTTTCCTCAAACCCTGAAAAGGAGCACATCGCATGGATGAGAAAGCGCGTTACGAGCAAGGCATGGCGGTCCGCCGCGAGGTGCTGGGCAAGGAATATGTCGACAGGTCGGTGGCCCGGCGCACCGAGTTCAACAGCGAATTCCAGGAACTGCTCACGCGCCATGCCTGGGGCGACATCTGGACGCGGCCCGGGCTGCCGAGAAGCACACGCAGCCTTATCGTGATCGCGATGATGGTGGCGCTCAACCGCGAAGGGGAGTTCAAGCTGCATGTGCGCGCCGCCGCCAACAATGGCGTGACGCGCGAGGAGATCAAGGAACTGTTGCTGCAGGCCGCGGTGTACTGCGGTGTCCCGGCCGCCAATACGGCGTTCCATTGGGCCGAGGTGCTGTTCGCGGAAATGGATGCGGCGAAGAAGGGCTGAGGCCCTGGTCTCGCGCGCTGGCCCTGTGGGCGCAGAAAAAAAGGGGGCGTGAAGCCCCCTAATTCATTTGTACTGCACTATGGCTCAGGACTTCAGGTGCGTCCCGAAAAAGGCTAGTGTGCGCGACCAGGCGAGCTTGGCCGCGGCATCGTCGTAGCGCGGCGTGGTGTCGTTGTGGAAGCCGTGGAGCGTACCCGGGTAGACATGCAGCTCGAATTTCTTGTTGTTGGCCTTGAGGGCGGCCTCGAACGCGGGAATACCGGAGTTGATGCGCTCATCAGTGGCGGCGTAGTGGGCGAGGACGGCAGCGTTCATTTTGGCCACGTCCGCGGCGGCAGGCTGAACACCGTAGAAGGGCGCCACCGCGGCCACCTCGGGAATCCGTACCGATAGCAGGTTGGCAATTCCTCCGCCGAAGCAAAATCCGGTGGCACCGGTCTTGCCGGTGCATTCCGGGTGTGCCTTGAGAAACAGCGCTGCGGCGACGAGGTCTTCGGTGCGCTTGCCGGCATCGAGGGCGGCGAATTTCTTCGCGGCTTCCTCTTCGTTGCCAGGGTAGCCGCCCACCGGCGTGAGTGCGTCTGGGGCGAAGGCGATGTAGCCTGCAACGGCAAGCCTGCGGGCCACGTCCTCGATGTAGGGATTGAGACCGCGGTTTTCATGGATGACCGTGACGCCGGGATGGCGGCCGCCGCTGGCGGGGCGAGCCAACAGCCCGCGCATGGTCCCGGAGCCCTGCGGCGAGGGGTAGGTGACGTACTCGGCCTTGATGCGCTTGTCGTCCTTCGGCACCTGCTGCGCCCAGGCAAAATTCGGGCGCAGGCTCTCGAACATCGCGGCGGCAGTCATGCCACCCACAGCGAACTTGGCGGCGCCGTCGAGAAAGTCGCGCCGGGTGATGTCGCCGTGCACGTAGCCGTCGAACAGCTTCATGACGCCGGCCGGGAAGTCGCTTGCTTTCTTGCGTTCCATGGAATTCGTCCTCACGCTAAGGGTTCGATCGCGGGGATCCCATTGGGAATTTTCCGCGGTATTCGCCAGCCGCTTGCCGACAGGCCGGCGCGGCGGAACTTTACCCCAGGCAGGGGCAGAATTGGCGAGGAAAATTTCTTTGGCGAGAGGGACTTATTCTGGAATAATCCGGCCCGCGCGCTGTTCGCAACAGTTGCGTCAACCCCCCAATGAACCTTTGAAAAAGTCTGGAGGAGCACATGTTTTACAAGCGATTTTTCTCGAATTGGGCCCTGCCGGCGCTCGCGCTGGCCCTGTTGCCTGGCGTAGCCGCGGCACTGGACGCATCTTCCGTGCTCAAGCGTGCCTCGGCGGCAATGGGCAGCACCGAACTGAAGACCCTGTCCTACAGTGCCGATGGCTGGGGCTACACGTTCGGCCAGGCCTTCGTGCCCACTGCCCACTGGCCCAAGATCCAGATCCGCAGCATGGAGCGCAGCATCAACTACGACACGGCTTCCATGCGCGAACTGATCACCTACACCCGCGCCGAACCCAAGGGGGGCGGCGGATATCCTCTGGTCGCTCCGCAGACCGACGACCGTTACATCAGCGGCGGTTTTGCCTGGAACGTGGCGGGTGGCAACCCTGCCGGCAATCCGCGTTTTGTCCCGGAGCGGATACACGAGCTGTGGATCTCCCCGCATGGCGTGCTGAAGGCTGCGATCAAGAACAATGCCACGCTCGAGTTCAAGACGGTCGGCGGGCGTTCGATGGCCGCGGTGTCCTTCACCGAGGCCGGGCGTTTCAAGGCCACCGCCTACATCAACGAGGACTTCCTGGTTGAGCGGGTCGAGTCACGCTATCCGGAGCACGTCCAGGGCGAAACCGATGTGGTGACGACGTTTTCGAGCTATCGCGATTTCAACGGGATCAAGTTCCCCAGCCTGATCCAGCAGAAGAACAACGGTCGCTTCACACTCGATGTCACTGTGACCAAGGTCGAGCCGAATGCCGCGGTTGCCATCGCGGTCCCGGATGCGGTGCGCAATTACGCCGAGCGCATCACCACGGATAAAGTTGCGGACGGCGTCTGGTTCGTCGCCGGTGCTTCCCACAACAGCGTGGCCATCGAGATGAAGGATCACCTGGTGCTGGTGGAGTCGCCGCTTGGTGATTTTCGCACTGCGCCGGTGATCGAGGCGGTGAAGAAGCTGGCGCCGGGCAAGCCGATTCGCTTCGCGGTCAACTCGCACCATCACTATGATCATTCGGGGGGCGTGCGGGCGGCGGCGGCTGAAGGTGCAACCATCGTCACGCAGGCGAGGAACAAGAGCCACTATGAAAAGATCCTGGCAAGCAAGGTCACCGTCAATCCGGACCTGTATGCCAAGTCGGGCAAGAAGGGCAAGGTGATGGCCATTGGCGACAAGGGCCAGCTGACCGATGGCAAGCGCGTGATCGAGATGTACAACATCAAGGACAGCATCCATACCGACACGTACCTGATGGTGTACCTGCCTGCCGAAAAACTCCTCATCGAAGCCGACGAGTTCACGCCGGGTCCGCCCAACGCCAAGCCGCCGGCACAGCCGGATCCGCGGCACCTGAACCTCGTGAACAATATCGAGCGCCTGAAGCTGTCGGTGGACCGGATCCTTCCGCTTCATGGGCGCGTGGTTCCCATCTCGGAGCTTTACGCCGCCATCGGCAAGACCGCGCCGCGCTAGCCGGCACGCCGCAACAGCGCTTCTCCTCGCCCGTCATGGGGCTCCCGGTCACACGGGGGCTGCTGTGACGGGTTCTTTTTTGCCGGGCCATGTGGGTGGTGCATGGTTGCTCTCGGTTACCACCAACAGACCGGCCGATTGCCTTTGGGTTACTCTTGCCGGATTGCAGTGATTTACAAGGGGGCGCAATGAAAGTCGAGGGACAGGGTATGACGCGCTGGGTACGTTGGGTGCTGCTTTCCGCCGCGATCATCGTGGCGCATGGCGCATTGGCCCAGCCGTTTCCTGCCAGGGCCATCACAATCGTCGTGCCATTCGCACCCGGAGGCCCGGGCGACATCACGGCGCGGATGGTTGCACGCGACCTTTCGACCAAGCTGGGTCAGCCTGTGCTGGTCGACAACAAGGGCGGGGCGGGTGGTTTGATCGGCACCCAGGCGGTCACGCGGGCTGCGCCCGACGGCTACACCTTGTTGCTGCACTCGTCATCGCTGACTTCCAACCAGGCCATGCAGGTCAACCCCGACATTGATGTGCGCCAGGATTTGGTGGGCGTCACGCCCGCTATCTTTGGAATCATGGGCGTGTTCGTGAATCCGACGGTGCCTGCCCGCAATATGCAGGAGTTGATTGCCTACGCCCGGTCGCGTCCGGGGGCGATGAACTTCGGCTCGTCCGGCGTTGGCTCGCAGACGCATCTGTACGGCGAAATGCTCAAGGGTGCCGCGGGGATCGACATGGTGCATGTTGCTTATTCGGGCGGGGCGCCATCCGTCGCCGCGGCGCTGTCCAACGAAGTGCAGTTGCTGGTCATCGATGTCGGTTCGGCCAAGGCCCAGTCGGACGCGGGCAAGCTGCGTCTATTGGCGGTTGGCACCGAGCAGCGTTCAACTCTCTTGCCCGACGTTCCTACGGTTGCAGAGAGCGGCCTTCCGGGTTATCGCGCGGATTTCTGGTTCGGCTTCTTTGCGCCGCGACGAACACCCAACGCCATCGTCGAGACCCTGGGCGCGGAAATATCGACGATCCTGAACAAGCCCGAGGTGAAGCAGAATCTCAACAATCGGGGCTATGAAATTCGCAGCATGAGTGCCGCCGCGTTCCAGCAGCTTGTTGGCAGCGAAGTCGCCAAGTGGGAAAAAATCATCAAGGATGCGAAGATCGCACGCCAGTAAATGGTGATGCCTGGAATGGCGGCGTGATGCTTGCGGCGCAATTCAGGCGCCAACCGGCTGGCGGCTCGCCCGCCACCTTGTTCAGGTCAGGGACTGCGTCATTCCGCCATCGACCTGAATGGCCTGTCCGGTGATGAATCCGGCCTGCTTCGACGCAACGAACGCGACGGTTCCCGCGAACTCTTCCATCGATCCCAATCGCCTGAGGGGAATGGCGGCGGCGCGTTCGTCGAGATTGTGAAATTTTGCGAGACTTTCGGTGAGGATGGTTGCCGGCGCTACGGCGTTCACCGTTACGCCATACCGGCCGATTTCGTTGGCGAGATGCTTCAAGGCGGCCTGGACGCCGGCCCTGAAGATGGTCGATATCGCATGTCGCGGCATGGGCTGGCTGACCGTCGCAGATGTAATGCCGATGATCCGCCCCCAGCCTTTTTCCACCAGCAGCGGGGAGATTTCTCCGAGGATGTTCAATGCCCCCTTCAGTTGCTGGTCATAGGCTTCTTGCCAGCGCGAATCGTCATTCTCGTCGAGGAACTCGCGCATGGGGCTCGGCGGTCGCGCAGTGTTCAGTACCAGGATGTCCAGGCCGCCGGTGGAGCGCAGATACGCGACTGTCTCCTTCATCGCGTCGCGGGAGGTCATGTCGCAGCTCCGGCAATCGACTCGGACACCAGGTGTTCCCGAGAGCTGCTGTCTCGCCTGTTCCAGTCGTTCTGCATTGCGTGCTGCCAGCACAAGGTTGACGCCCTCGGTGGCCAGTGCGCGGGCGACCGCGAAACCGAGGCCCGAGCTGCCGCCAAAAACGAGTGCGCGCTTGCCGGAGATGCCAAGATCCATGTGTTTTCCTTCCTCGCTGAAATGAGACAGGGAACAGAACCCGGTTCCCTGGACTGGTGCGGCGGTCAGATGATCGAGCGCTCTTTCAACTTGCGTAGCGTTTCTTCGCTCATGCCAAGCAGTCGGGTGTAGACCTCGCTGTTGTGATCGCCCAGCATTGGGGCGAGTTGGTCGTAGCCCACCTTGCATTCCGAGAATTGCAGCGGCACGCCTGCAGTGGCGGTCTCGACGCCCGGCGGCAGCTTTGGGTGCTTCAGCGTGACCACCGCGCCGCGCTTGCGCACCGCCGGATCGTCGCAGGCCTGCTGTGGCGTGCGGACCGGGGCTGCTGTGACGCTGTTGCTTGCCAGCAGCTTGATGAGGAAATCGGTCGTGTGTTGCCGAGTCCATTCCTCGATGATCCCGTTGATGAGCTTTGCATTGATGGCCCGCCCGCCACGCGTCCTGAATCGTTCGTCCGATGCGAGTTCCGGGCGACCCATGGCGCGAAAGAGCGAATGGGCCCACGCATCCTGCGGCGCGGCAATGGCGACGTGGCTGTCTCGCGTCTCGTAGATGCCAAACGGGGTGAGTCGGTCCTGGTTGTTGCCGGTGCGGGGTGATGCGCCCTTGGGCGTGAGCACATCGAAGTGCTCGAGCGCGAGCAGCGCTGTCAGCGTGTCGAGCATGCTCACTTCGATCTTCTGGCCCTTGCCGGTGCGGCCGCGATGGATGAGGGCCGCGAGAATTCCGCTCAGGGCATAGTGCGGGGCGATCATGTCCGCAAGGGGGATGCCGATTCGGCTGGGCGGCCCGTCGGGGAAGCCGGTGACTTCCATGATGCCGCTGAGTGCCTGGACGATGATATCCATCCCCTTCATTTCCGGCGGCGCATCCTTTCCGATCGAGCTGACCGATGTGTAGATCAGCGCGGGGTTGGCCGCGCGGAGGGTCTCATAGTCAATTCCCAGTCGCTCGACGGTCCCGACACTGAAGTTCTCGACCAGGACATCGGCCTGCTTGACCAATTGGATGAAAATCGCCTTTCCTTCCTCCTGCTTCAAGTCGAGTGTGATGCTCTTCTTGTTTCGATGCCGGTCCAGCATGAGCAGGGATACCTCTTCGGGCTGCCGGTCCCCGTAGTTGAAGTCGGAGCCCGCGCAGTAGGGCGGGTTGTTGCGCGCGATATCGCTGCCGCCGGGCGCCTCGACCTTGATGACTTCCGCGCCCAGTCCACCGAGCAGCAGGGTGCAGTAGGGTCCTGCCAGGGCCAAAGTGAGATCGATGACACGAATGCCGGCCAGTGGCCCCAGGCGGGCAACCGATTGGTCATCGTTTTGGCTGGTGTTGTCGTTCCACATCGAGGAAGTTCCTTTGGGTATGGGCTCACAGCGGATGCTTGGGCTGTACTGGGCTGGCATGATCTGCGAACCCGGTGCAGCCAAGCGTGCTGCGATCAGATTCGACGCCGGGGCCTCGCGCTATCGGCCAACTGATCGTTCTTCGTCGCGAAGGCGGAACCTCTCGGCCCGCGCGAGCAGTTCCCTTGCGGGCGCAAGCATTGCGATATCCACCATGACCCCCTCGTGGCGGGTCGCACCATTGCCCGCTTTGGCGGCTGTCATCAATGCCTCCACCAGTCCCTTGGCGTGTTCGACTTCTGCCTCGGTCGGCCGGAAGATGGCGTTGGCAATGGGAACATGGCTCGGATGGATCAGTGCCACCCCGGAAAAGCCAAGTTGCTTTGCTCGGCGAGCAAGGAGCTCCACGGTGTCCAGGTCGTCGAGACGTGTGCCCTGGATGGTGCCGATGGGATAGTTTGCGCCGGCGGCCCTGCTGGCCAGGATGGTGCGCGATTGCAGGAAAAGCTGTTCACTGCCCTCGACGGTTGGCGAAAAGCCGGCAGCACGAGACACGTCACCGGCGATCGGGCCGGACACCGCGGTGATCAACCCGGTGACGCGCGGGCTTGCTCCGGCAATTTCGCGCACTGCCCACAGGCCTGCGGCGGTTTCCGGTAGCGCGACGATGCCAACTTTCCCCGCAGGAACGCCGTTTTTTGATTCCGCTTCGGCGATCAATCGGTCAAGCCGATGGACGTCGGTGGCGCTGTCGGCCTTGGGAAGCATGATGCCGAGCACGCCCGGCAGAACGACCGCGGGCAGGTCCTCCTCGCCGCCGTGGCCGAGGGCGTTTATGCGCACGACGACCGCAACACCGTGGCTATCGAGAACTTCGACCGCTTCGCCAATCAGCGAGCGCGCCTCGTGCTTTCGCTCCGGGATCACGGAGTCCTCGAGATCGAGGATGATCGCGTCGACCGACGAGCGGGCAATCTTCCGCACCCAGTCGATGCGCGTGGCAGGCAAGAAAAGCAGTGATCGCAGCGGCCAGGAGGCTTGAGTCATGTCGGAGGATAGGTCGATAGCGTGCGAGGGGTCATTCTTGCGGAATCTTCGCGCTGGTGATGACCTCGCGGTACTTGACGAGCTCATTGGATATCATCGCCCGGAATTGCTGGGGCGAGATGATCGGTACCTGCGATCCCTTGCTTTCCATGTCCTTGCGGTAGGCGGGGTCCGCGACGAGCAGCGATACTTCGTCGAACAGGATCTTGGTTACCGGCGCAGGGGTTCCCGAAGGTGCGAACAGGCCATACCAGACGGCCGGGTTGAACGGCAGGCCTGCCTCTGCCGTGGTGGGCACGTTCGGGAATGAGGCGACGCGCTCGGTGCTTCCGACGGCGAGCAGTCGGATCTTGCCGGCCCGAATGGCCGCGAGTCCCGAGGCAATGTCCACGGTCAGCACCTGGATGTCGTTGGCCATCAGCGCAGTCACCGCCGGCGCGCCACCGTTGTACGGGATGTGTACCATGCGCAAGCCGTTCTCCAGGCCGAGTCGTTCCGAATTGATGTGCATGATGCTGCCGTTGCCCGAGCTGCCGAAATTGAGTTTGCCAGGATTCTTTTTCGCGTAGGCGATCAATTCTCCCAGGGTGTTCGCCGGCAGTTCGGCATTGACGAAAATCCCCATTGGCGCGAGGGCAAGCATGATGACCGGGGTGAAATCTTTCTCGACGTCGAATCCCGGGTTCTTGTAGACAGCCTGCGCTGTGGTCAGCGAGGTGCTCTGGACCATCAGGGTGTAGCCATCCGGTTTGGCCCGGGCGAGCAGGCCCGCGCCCAGCGTCCCCCCCGCTCCAGGCTTGTTGTCGACGATGACCGGTTGCTTGAACTTGTCGTTCAGCCGCTTGGCGATGACGCGCGCCAGGATGTCGTTGGCGTTGCCCGGTGTCGCGGCGACGATGATGTTGATCTGCCTGTCGGGGTAGGCGCTTTCCGCGGCGTGAATGGGCGTTGCCAGCACGCCAATGGCGAAAGTGGGAACGGCGAACCACTTGCTGAGCTTCTTCATGTTTCCTCCTTGGGGTTCCGGGTTCGAAAAACCATTGGCTGGCGCTACGAAGCGGCCGGCGACTTTTTCGGTGCAATGGGGGTGGCGGGTGCGACGGGCGGCACGCGCGGCAGCACCCCTGAATCGATGAGTTGCTGGATCTCGCCGCGTTCCAGCCAGCCGTCGAGCGCGCCATGCACGTCCGAATTATCCGATGGCTGCGGGGGCAGCGGCGTGCCCGGGTCGGTGCGGCTGAAGCGCGGTGCCGGACGGGGCTGCACGACGCCGTCGATCTCGATGTAGGTGCCACGTGCACGGTTATGGGGGTGCGCGGGTGCTTCGGCTGCGGTGAGCACCGGCGCAAAGCAGGCATCGGTGCCTTCAAGCAGCTTGCACCAGTAGTCGCGAGGCTGGCGGCGAAAAATTTCCGTAAACAGGGCGTGAAGGCGCGGCCATTCCTTTTCGTCCCATTGGGTCGGGACGTCGGCGGGATCGATCGGCAGCAGGCGGATGAGCTCGGCGAAGAACTTCGCTTCGATGGGGGCAATGGAAATCCAGAGGCCGTCGGCGCATTCATAGACTTCGTAGAAGGGGGCACCCGAATCAAGGATGTTGGTGCCGCGCTCCGGCCGGTGGATGCCCGCCGCGTACAGGCCGAGCACGGGCGACATCAGCGATGCTGTCCCGTCGATGATGCTCGAGTCGACAACCTGCCCCTTGCCCGAGTGACGCGACTCGAGAATGGCGGACACCATGCCGAGCGCAAGGTACAGGGCGCCACCCGCGTAGTCGCCAAGAAAGTTGACCGGCGGCGTCGGCGGCTGGCCCTTGCGGCCGATCATGTGCAACGCGCCTGTCAGCGCGATGTAGTTGAGATCGTGGGCCGCAGACTGCGACAGCGGCCCCGTTTGGCCCCATCCCGTCGCGCGCCCGACCACGATTCTGGGGTTGCGCCGCAGGCATTCATCCGGGCCAATGCCCAGGCGCTCGATGACCCCGGGGCGAAATGGATCGATCATGCCGTCGGCGTTCTCGACCAGTCTCAAGACGAGTTCGACGGCTTCCGGCCGCTTCAGATCAAGCGATATGACTTTGCGGCCGCGCATGGCCAGGCTGAACTTGAGCGGGCGGGGAAAGCCGAGGCCGCTCGGTTCGAGTCGATCGACCTTCAGCACTGTTGCGCCGAGATCGGCCAGCAGCATCGCGCACATCGGTGCGGGGCCGATACCGGCCAGCTCGACGATCCTTACATTTGCCAGAGGGCCGATGGGAAAAGCTCCAATGCCAGTGGTGCGGCCGGGTTAATACGACTTGGGCAGGCCAAGCACGCGCTCGGCAATGTATGCCATCGCAAGGCTTTGCGAGACCGGGGCGAAGCGCCACAGGCGTGTCTCGCGGAAGTACCGCTCGACATGAAACTCCGTCGCGTAGCCGAACCCGCCATGCGTCTGAAGCGCGCGGTCGGCTGCCTCGAAGGCCGCATCGCCAGCGAGCCATTTCGCCATATTGGCCTCAGCGCCACAGGGCAGGCCGGCGTCATACATGGTGGCCGCCTTGATGGCCATCAGGTGCGCGGCTTCAAGCTTGGTATATGACTCGGCGAGCGGCAGCTGGACGGCCTGATTCTGCCCGATGGGCCGATTGAATACGACGCGGTTTTTCGCGTATTCGGATGCTCGCCGAATCGCGCAATGCCCGAGGGCAACCGCCTCGAAGGCGATCAGGATGCGTTCTGCATTCAGTCCGTCGAGCAGGTATCTGAACCCCTTGCCCTCCTCGCCGACGCGATCGGACTCGTGAACGCGCAGCCCGTCAAAGAACAACTCGCATGACGATACGGAATTGCGTGCCATTTTCTTGATCGGCTTGATGGTGACATGTGCCGGATCGAGGTCCACGAGAAACAGCGTCATGCCGTCGCTTGGGCGCGCTACCTTGTCGCGTGGCGTGGTCCGGGTGAGCAGCAGGCACTTCTGCGATTCGGCCGCCTTGCTGATCCAGACCTTTTTCCCGGTGATCACGTAGTGGTCGCCATCGCGCACCGCGGCCGTGGTGATCTTGGTGGTGTCGCTGCCGGCGTCCGGCTCGGTGACGCCGAAGCAGACATGCAATTTGCCTTGGACAACCGCGGGGAGGTACTTCTGCTTCATTTCCTCGCTGCCAAACTTGACCACCGGGGTCAGGCCGAAAATGCTCAGATGCACCGCACTGGCGGCACCCAATCCGCCACCGGAGCCCGAGACTTCGCCCAGCGCGACAGCCGTATGCGTCAACCCCAGTCCCGAACCGCCGTATTCGGGCGGAATGACGATACCCAGGTAGCCCGACTTGGCGAAGGCATCGTAGAACGCGGTCGGAAAAGTGTGCGTCTCATCCCTTTCGGCCCAGTACTCGTCGGGGAAGTCGCGCATCAGGCGCCTGATGGCCTCCGCGATTTCCTCATGTTCTTCAGTCAGGCCAAACTTCATCGTCGAATGTCCTTCGGAATCGGCTGCGTATCCTGGGTCAGGGCTTGGGACGCTTCATCATCAGGGCCGCCCGGCCAATTACCGCCACAATTTCGTTGCGCTGGTTGAACCCGGTGTGCGTGAAATTCACGATCCCTGCGTCGGGGTACTTCTTTGACTCGCGTTTCGATACGACGATCGACTCCGCTCGCAGTGTGTCGCCCACCCGGACGGGCGCGGGGAAGCGGACATTGTCAAAGCCGAGGTTTCCTAGCGTGGTCCCATGCGACAGGTCGGATACCGGGAATCCAACAATCAGCCCGAGCGTGAAAACACTATTGACCAGTCGCGTGCCGTACATCAGCTTCTTGGAAAATTCCTCATCCAGGTGCAGCGGCTGCGTGTTGTGCGTCATGGTCGTGAAGAAGAGGTTGTCAGTCTCCGTCACGGTGCGCGTCATCGAATGTTTGTACAACTGATTGACGACAAAATCCTCGTAGTACAGTCCTGCCATTTTCATTTCCTCGGTTTGGATCCGGCTTGGTCGGGGTCATTGCCTCGGGTGTGGCGGTGTTGCGCCGTAGGCATGGGCCGGGGTGATTGTGAGCGAACTGGATAGATAGCCGATGGTTTTGGGGCTGTCAAGTCATCGGCATGCGCAACACAACGCCTGCATCTCCTGCTTTCCCGTCGATCGCGCGACCCTTTGCCCCTTTGGCGTTTCGGCTACTTCTTGACGATGCCCTCCCAGCGCGCGCGGTACGCCTTGATCACTTCGGGCGTGTACTTCGTCGGATCGTAAGGCGCGATGCCACGCGCGTCGCCGCTGCCGGGAATGTTCGGCAGCGGGCTGGCGGCCTCGCCCAACCCGTTCCATGCGGTTTGGCCTGCGCGTGACATGACGTAGTCCATGTAGACCTGCGCCGCATTGGGGCGCTTGGACCATGCCACGATTCCACCGCCGTACTGGATGCCGAATGCCGACTCCGGATAAACCAGCTTGACCGGGGCGCCCTTGGCGACCAGCGGCAGCACCATGGTTGCGCTCATGAAACTTACCACCGGCAACTCGCCCGAGGCCACCATCTGTGCGCCGATGGGGTTGCTGCCGTAGATCTTGGGCTTTTGCGCCGCGAGTTTGGCCATGAAATCGGGGCCTTCCTTCTTCTCCAGCCAGTCGTAGAAGGCGATGAGGCTGGTGGCCACGAGGTCGATCATGCCGACCTTGCCGGAGAACTCGGGCTTGAGCAGATCGCGGTAACTGGTGATCGGCGATTTCACAAGGGTGGTGTTGTAGGCGATGCCGAAGGGCTCCAGAGCGAGCACCGGAATCGTCCCCTTCACCATGAATGCGGCGGGCCAGGTGGCGGCGTTGGGGCCGGCGGGCGCCTTCAGCGCGCCTTCCTTCAATCGGTCTTCCAGCCAGACCATTTCGGTGGTGATGGTGACATCGCCGCCATCGACGCCAGTGGCGCGTTCCTGGTCGAGCTTGCTCATCATGGGGCCGCTCGACATGCGCGTCTGCTCCAGCCGAATGCCGGGGTAGGTCTTCTCGAAGTCGGCCTTGATGCGTTCCATCACGCTCGGGCCCTGTGCCGAGAACACCACCACGCGGCCTTCCTTCTGCGCGGCCGCCACGACATCCTTCCACGCCGCGGATTGCGCCTGCGCGATGCTGGCTGCTCCTGCGGCGAGCGCCGCCAGGATCAGCGTGGCAAGCCGGGTCATGCTGATTGCGTCGCGGTAATTCATGATGGTGATCTCCTCGGGCTTTTGCGTTACAGCGGTGCGTTACGGCGGGGGCGTTACGCTGCCATATTACATCCGCCCGGGAACCCGCATGTCGTCATGCATGTTCTGCAATGCAGCGGGCGAGCCGGGGGTGGCGATGGCTCTGCTAACATCGCCGGCATGTCGCGCGATCAGTCGATGGCGCTGGCTTTGGGATCGGGAAATCAGCATGAGTGGATCAGCAGCGCCCCTGCGGGGGGCAGCGGCCATCGCCGGCGTGGGCGAGAGCGCCATCGGGCGCGTGGAGGGCAAGAGCGGTGTGCGGCTCGCGATCGATGCCGCGCGCGCGGCCATGGAGGACGCAGGCCTCGCGCTCGGCGACATCGACGGGCTGCTGGTCACGCCGGTATTCGTGAAATCGTGGCCGCGGCAGGCCAATGTGTTCGCGGAGTTTCTCGGCGTGAAGCCGCGCTGGGCCATGACCTACCAGAACTCCGGCGCCAGCGCCTGTTCCATGGTCGGCACCGCAGCCGCGGCCGTTCATTCCGGCCTCGCCGACGTGGTGCTGATCGCAACCGGCGACAACGAACTCACGGGCCTGGGTACTACCGGAGTGGTCACGGAGCTTGCGCGGCAGCGCGACCCCGATGTGGAAGTGCCTTATGGGCTGATCGTTCCGGCAGGATTTGCCATGGCAGCGCGCCGTCACATGCACGAGTACGGCACCACGCCCGAACAGATGGCCGCGGTCGCCGTGACCATGCGTGACCACGCGCGGCGCACCGGGCGCGCGCATCACGCAGGGCCGCTCAACGTGGCCGACGTGCTGGCCTCGCCGATGATTGCCGATCCGTTTCATCGCCTCGACTGTTCCCTGGTGTCTGATGGCGGCGGCGCGGTCATCGTCACTTCGCTCGAGCGCGCGCGCCACCTGAAGAAATCGCCGGTGCCGATCCTTGGCGTTGGCGAAGCCTACACGCATGAGCGCCTGTCCAACGCGCCATCGCTCACCACGTTCGGGGGCAAGCTCTCCGCCGAGCGCGCCTACGGCATGGCGGGCGTGGGCCCGGCCGACATGCAGGTGGCGGGTATCTACGACTGCTTCACCGGGGTGGTGCTGATCGAGCTGGAGGACTTCGGCTTCTGCAAGCCGGGAGAGTCCGGCCCGTTCGTGGCCAGCGGCGGCATCGGCGTGAATGGCCGCATCCCGGTCAATACGCACGGTGGGCTGCTGTCCTATTGCCATCCGGGCTATCCGGGCGGCATCTTCCACGTCATCGAAGTGGCGCGGCAGTTGCGCGGCGAGGCGAGCGGGCGTCAGGTGAAGTGCGACCTGGGGTTCGTCAATTCCATGGGTGGGGTATTCGCCACCAATTCGACCGTCATTCTCGGCACGGAGAACGCGTTATGAGCAAGTCATCGCAAATGGCCGAGGGCCTCGACGATCCGGATGCCGCGGCGTTCTGGCGCGCGGCCGCCGAAGGGCGGCTGGTCTATTCGCAGTGCACGGCGTGTGAGGCGAAATGGTTTCCGCTGCGCGGTGTTTGTTCGGCCTGCGGCAGCGACTGCGCCGAGCGCCAGTCATCCGGTCGTGGCGAGGTCTATACCTGGAGCCGCGTGCATCGCTCGGGCGAGACCGGCTTCGCGCAGCAGGTCCCGTACGTGGTGGGCATGATCGCGTTGGATGACGGCTTTCGCATCATGGCCAATATTGAGCCGGTGGCCGCAGTGGAAATCGGCAGGCGCTGCCACGTGACGTTCCGGGCGTCGCCGGCCACCGGCAAGCCGGCGCCGCTCTTCATCCTCGACGAAGCGTGAGCGTGGCGTGACCGGGGTCGCGGCTGTGTTGTCGGCAGGTGAGTGCCCCGGAGATGCCGCACTGCCGCTCGCGCAGGTGCTGCTTGATCGCTATGCCGATTCGCGCGATCGGCCCTTCATCGCCTTCGAGGGCGGCGAGGCTTATACCTATGGTGAAACGGTGGGCCGCGCGGCATCCATCAGTGCAGCCCTGGCCGATGCCGGGCTCTCGCCCGGCGACCGCGTGCTCGTCGCATTAGACAACGGCCCCGCCTTCATCGATGCATGGTTCGGCTGCGCGCTCGGGGGCTTTGTCATGGTGCCGCTCAACACGCTGCTGAGCGGGCGCTTGCTCGAGGATGTGGTGAGGCGCAGTGCACCGCGCGCTGTGGTGGCGCAGGAGCCGTATGCAAGCGGCCTCGATGCCCTGACATCAAGTTGCGCGTTGCGCCTGATCGTCGACGCAGCGCGCAGCGGCTGGACCGCGCATGCCGGAGTCGTCCGCAACGACGCCGTGCCGCGCGATGCCGGGGTCAAGGGCGGTGATCCGATGTCGATCATGTTCACTTCGGGCACCACCGGCCCCGCCAAGGGCGCGATCCTGTCGCAGGCGCACTGCGTGGCGCGATCAGGCTCCTATCGCGAGGGCCTGAGGATCGACGACAGCGACGTGATGTTCACCTGCCTGCCGCTGTTTCACAACAACGCGCAGATGGCGAGCGTGCTGGTGGCGGTGCTGGCGCGTGCGCGAGCGGCGGTGTACGACAAGTTCAGCGTGTCACGCTTCTGGTCGAATGTCCGCGAGGCGAAGGCAACACGCTTCACGCTGATCGGCCGCATGGCCAACCTGCTGCTGGCGTCGCCGGTGCATGCCGAGGAGCGTGCGCATGCGGTGCGCTCTGCCTGCATCGTTCCCCACCCGAACGGCGAGGACGCGTTCGAGCGCAGGTTCGGCATTCGCGTCATTTCGCAGTACTACGGCTGCACGGAAATGATTCCGCTTGCTCCGCGCATCGACCAGGAGCGGCGTATCGGCAGTTGCGGCAAGCCGACCCGGGGCTTCGAGTGCATGGTTGTGGATGCGGATGGGCAACCGGTTCCCGATGGCGAGATGGGGGAGCTTGTGGCGCGGCCGGTACGCCCTGAGGGCGTCATGAGCGGTTACCTCGACATGCCGGTGGAGACGCTGCATGCTTTTCGCGGTCTCTGGTACCACACCGGCGATGCCGCGCGCCGTGACGCCGACGGGTTCTTCTATCTGGTGGGCAGGTTGAAGGACTTCATCCGGCGCAAGGGCGAGAACATATCGGCCGCTGAAGTCGAGGCGGCGCTCGCGGGACATCCTGCAGTATTCGAATGCGCCGCCGTCGGCGAGCCCGATGCCTGGGGCGAGGAGGACGTGGTGCTGTGGGTGGAAGCCAGGCCCGGCGTGCACCCTGACGTGGCCGAGCTGCAACGCATCTGTGCCGAGCGCCTGCCGGCGTTCATGGTGCCCGCACGCATCCGGCTGATCGATGCGCTGCCGAGGAATGCGCTGGGGCGGATCGAAAAGTTCAAGCTGAGGGCGAGCGCCGCCTAAACGTTTTGCTCCACGTCTGCTCCTGCGGACTCGGAGGTGGCGTCTATAATCGTGGCGCAATCTGCTTTGTTCAGGTTGCTTTCGCCGCGTCACTGTTTTCCCGAAGGTTATCCCGCGCCCATGCCCACGTCCGACGCAAGAAACACCTACCCGGAATTCACCCCGGCATTCCCGCAAAAGAAGGATTGGGCACTGCCGTTCATTTTGCAGGCACGTGCGGCGACCCATGGCGCGCAGGTGTTTCTCGACTTTCCGCTGACCGGGGAAAAGTGGACTTATACCGACACTTTGCGTCTCGCTAGGCGTGCAGCGTCTGCAGTGCTCTTGGCAGGCGCTGCCCCTGGCGACCGCCTGCTCATCATGGCCTCCAACCGGCCGGAGTTTGTGTTCTCGTGGCTGGCCGCGGCCTTCGCGGGCATGATCGAGGTGCCGCTGAGCACGCAGCTGCGCGGCAGCTTCTTCGAGCACCAGGTGCGCACGGTGAGCCCGAGCATCTGCGCCATCGAGCCTGAATTCGCGACACATTTTCTCGAGGCGAAGAAGGACTGCGCGTCGATCCGCCGTTTCTATGTCATGGGTGACGGTCCTGCGACGAACGCTGCGATCGCCGCGTTGCGTGCGGCCGGCTGGTCGGCGGAGCGCTTTGCCGACCTGATGGAGCCGGGCGCGCAGGGTGACGATCAAACGACTTCGTTGCCGGTGGTGCGTGTGCACGACCCCGCGGCCATCTTCTTCACCTCGGGCACGACGGGGCCCGCCAAGGGCGTGATCATGTCGCATGCGCAGATGGCGCTGTTCGCGCAGGAACTGGTAGAGCTGACGCGCCTGACCGATGCCGACACCTACATGGCCTGCAACCCGCTGTTCCACGGCAACGCCCAGTTCCTCGCCATGTATCCGGCGCTGATCGTGGGCGCGCGTTTCGTCCTGCGCGAAAAGTACAGCGCCACCGCTTGGACGAGCTGGGTCCGGGACTCAAAGGTCACCATCACCAACCTGATGGGCGTGATGTTCGACTTCATCTGGAAGCAGCCGCCGCAACCCGACGATGCGGACAACGACCTGCGCTGCATCTTCGCCATCCCGACGCCAGGCTTCGGCGAACAGTTCAAGCAGCGCTTCGGCTTCGACACCTTCGTCGAAGCGTATGGCATGACCGAAGTGTCGATGCCGATGATGACGCCCTATGGCGAGAAGTATCCTCCCGGCGCCTGCGGGCGCCTCGTCGACCAGTGGTTCGACGTGCGAATCGTCGACTCCGATACTGATGAGGAAGTCCCGGACGGGCAGGTGGGCGAGTTGCTGGTGCGGCCGAAGTCCATGTGGACCATCAACTCGGGCTATTACGGCATGCCAGAGCGCACGGCGGAGGCCTATCGCAACCTGTGGTTCCACACCGGCGACGGGGTGCGTCGGGACGCCGATGGCTGGTATTACTTCGTCGACCGGTTGAAAGACACCATCCGCCGGCGCGGCGAGTACGTGAGTTCCTACGAGCTCGAGCAGACCGTGCTGGATCACCCGGCTGTCATCGAATGCGCCGCGGTGGCCATCAAGGCAGAGGAAGGCGGCGATGACGAGATCGTGATCTTCGTCGTTCTGCGCGAAACGGCGAGCGATGTCGGCGAGGCGGAGATCCGCGCCTGGTGTCAGCAGCGCCTGCCGCGCTTTGCGATGCCGCGCGACATCCTGTTTGCGACTGACCTGCCCAAGACGCCTTCCGGGAAAATCCGCAAGGCCGAGCTGCGTGTGGACGCGAAGCGCCGGCTGGGCGGGTGAGGATGTGCGGCGAGTAACATGCGGTCGGGCGGGCGCAGGGTCTGCCGACAACCGTTCATTCGGAGGACGTGCGATGCACAAGCTGATGACTGTGATGCGGTTCATGGCGTTTGCCGTGTTGGGTGCTTCTCCGCTCGCCGGATGGTCGCAGGCCGGCGACTGGCCATCCATCGTTGCGGCGGCGCGCAAAGAAGGCCGGGTGCAGTTCTATACAGGCCAGACCCTGCCGGTCGCCAACCGGATCGTTGCCGGCTTTCGCAAGCAGTATCCGGACATCGCGGTCGAGGTGACGCGCGGACCGAGCGGCGAGATCCTCGCCAAGGTGGACCAGGAACGCGCCGCGAATCTGGACGGCGCCGATGTGTTCGTGTCCACCGAGGTGGCGTGGTTCACCGACCGCGCCAGGGAAAACCGCCTGTTGAGGCCGGCGGGGCCTGCCCTGAAGGCGTGGCCCGCGCAGTTCCTGGCGCAGGGTGTGGCGCCCATTGTCGGGTCCGATCCGTTCGTGATCGTGTACAACCGCAACCTGCTGCCCAATCCGCCGAAGACCTATGCCGACCTGCTCGGTCCGGAATACCGCGGCAAACTCGGCACGATGGAATTGGCCTCGACGGTGCTGGTCGCCTGGTACGAATGGCTTGAAAAGACCCAGGTCCCCGATTTCCTGGTCCGCTTGAAGGCGCAGCAGCCAAAGCTCTACACGGCGATCGCGCAATCGGTGGCCTCTGGCGAGATTGCCGTAAGTCCGTTCGGCATTCCCTCCGCGATCACGCCGCTGGTGCAGCAGGGGGCGCCGCTCGGCTTCGTGGTGCCGACACCGGTGATGGGTAACCTGTATGGGGCCGGTGCGCTCAACTGGAGCCGGCGGCCGAATGCCGCGCTGGTGCTCGTCGACTATGTGATGTCAGCGGAGGGGCAGACGCTCTGGCACGGGGGTGGTGAAAGCGCCAGTCCGCTGAGTGGCATCCCCGGGGCGATCGCCATGTCGGCGATTACGCCGTTCGATCCGTCACGCTACCCGGCGGCGGCGGTCAACAAATACCGGGAACACTGGAATCGGATCTTCAAGTAGGGGAGATAGGGGCTGCGGCGCGCGCGGGGCAGTCTTCCGATCCGTGGGCGACGCTGCGGGGGGGCAACGGCAACGTCCGGTGCTGTTAGTGCGAGAATGTCGCGATGCTGCGCCAATTCGGCGTGGCGATTCCGGTTTTTGCAATCAGCTTGAGGAAGAACACCACATGTCGATGATCTTGTGTGAGGAACAGGGCCGCATTGCCCGCATTACGCTCAACGAGCCGACGCGCGGCAACGCGCTCAGCCGTGCCGGCGCTTCGGATCTGCGCCGCGCACTGGCGGGCCTGGGCAAGGATGTTGAGCTCATCGTGCTGCGCGGCGCCGGTGGACGGGCATTCTGCGGTGGGGTCAATTCGCCTGAGATGGTGGCGCTGCCGCCCGAGGAGCGGCGCGAGGCGCTGACGGCGTTTTCTGCCGCCTGCCTGGAGATCTGGGACCACCCTGCGCTGAGTGTCGCGGTGCTCGACGGCTACGCCATCGGCGGCGGGGCGCATCTGGCCATGAGCTGCGATATGCGCGTCATGGCGCCGGAGGCGTTCATCCAGTTTCCTTCGTCGGGATACGGGCTGAACATCACTACGGTGTGGATCACCTTGCTTGCAGGACCAGCCAACGCCGCATGGCTGATGGGCTCGGCGCGGCGTGTGCCGGCGCCCGAGGCGCTGCGCCTGGGCCTCGCGCAGGTCATCGCTCCTGGAGACGAGGCGTTGGCCGCGCTGGGGCTCGAAGGGCGCACCGGCTTCCTCGAGCTCAAGGCTGCGATCCGCGAGGCGATTCCGCCGCATGTGGCTGGCGCCCTGCGTGCCGAGCAGGCGCGTGCCCGTGAACTGGTGGGCCTGGACCGGTTCGTCAATGCCCTCGGGCAGGAGCGCAGTGCCAAGAGCGCAAAAGCGAAGTAGGATTGGGCACTTCGCTACGCCCGTCCCCATACAACCGGAGGATCCGACATGAACGACGCATGCATCGTAGGCTGGGCCCACACACCCTTTGGCAAGCAGGACGCACTCGACATCGAAACGCTGATTTCGCGCGTGGCAAGGGAGGCCATCGCCGATGCGGGCATCTCGCCCGATGATGTCGATGAGGTCTATCTCGGGCATTTCGGCGCGGGACTCATCCGCGAGAACTTCCTGTCCTCCTACCCCATGCAGGGCGTGCCCGAGCTGCGCTACAAGCCGACCACGCGGGTGGAGAATGCCTGCGCCTCCGGCACCGCGGCCATCTTCCAGGGGCTGAAGGCCATCGATGCCAAGCACGCGCGCATCGTGCTGGTGGTGGGTGCCGAAAAGATGACGCACCTGAAAACGGCCGAGGTGTCCGAATCGCTGATCAGTGCCTCCTACATGAAGGATGAGGCCAATGTCGCGGGTGGCTTTGCCGGCGTGTTCGGGCAGATCGCGCAACAGTACTTCGACCGCTATGGCGACCAGTCCGACGCGCTGGCGCGCATTGCCGCGAAGAACCACAAGAACGGTGCGAACAATCCGCTGGCGCAGTTCCGCCGTGATCTTGGCTATGAGTTCTGTCGCACCGAATCCGACAAGAACCCGATGGTTGCGGCGCCCCTGAAGCGCAGCGACTGCTCGGCAGTGTCCGACGGCGCGGCGGCGCTGGTGCTGGCCGACCGCTCCATCGCCGCGACGATGAAGAAGGCCATCGCGTTCCGCGCCGCAGTGCAGGTGAACGACATCAAGCCCATGAAGACGCGCGACATGACCTGGTTCAACGGCTGCGAGATCGGTTGGAAGAAGGCATTTGAGCAGTCGGGCACGTCGCTCGCCGATCTCTCCTGCGTGGAGACGCACGACTGCTTCACGGTCGCCGAATTGATCGAGTACGAAGCCATGGGCCTTGCGCCGCGCGGGCACGGCGGTCGCATCGTCGCTGAAGGCTGGACGGAAATGAACGGCCGGTTGCCGGTGAACGCCTCGGGCGGCCTGAAAGCCAAGGGCCATCCCATCGGCGCGACTGGCGTGTCCATGCACATCATGCAGTCCATGCAACTCACGGGGACGGCTGCCGATGTGCAGGTGCCGGGCGCAAAGCTCGCCGGCATTTTCAACATGGGTGGCGCGGCGGTGGCGAATTACGTGAGCATTCTTGAGCGGCTCAAGTAGCGGGAGCTTGCTGCCAGCTTCAGCGCAGCATTCAGGGAGCTTGGGTGCAGTAAACTGTGCTCCCTCTGCTTTTGATCGTTTGACCATGCCCCGCCTATCAGCAATCCTGTCGGCAAGCGCGTTCGCGACCCTCACGTTGTTCTCGTCTCCCGGCGGCGCTGCGCTACCCGTCCTCGGGCAGGTCCCGCTGGATTCCAAGGGCACGCCGACCTTGGCGCCCATGCTCGCGACGGTGACTCCGGGTGTGGTGAACATATCGGTGCTGTCGCGCGATCCGGCGGAGAGCAATCCGCTGTTGCGCGATCCGTTCTTCCGGCGCTTCTTCAACATCCCCGACCAGCAGGCGCGCCCGCAGCAAAGCGCGGGGTCCGGCGTGATCGTGGATGCCGCGCGCGGCCTGGTGCTGACCAATCACCATGTCGTGAAGGACGCGCAGGAAATCGTCGTCACGCTCAAGGACCGGCGCGAACTCAAGGCGCGCCTGGTGGGCGCCGATCCCGGAACGGATGTGGCGCTGCTGCGCATCGCGCCGGACCGGCTCACGGCGATGAAGTTCGGCGACTCGGATGCACTCAATGTCGGTGATTTCGTGGTGGCGATCGGCAACCCGTTCGGCATCGGCCAGACCGTGACGTCGGGCATCGTCTCGGCGCTGGGGCGCACGGGCCTGGGGATCGAGGGCTACGAGGAGTTCATCCAGACCGATGCTTCGATCAACCCGGGCAATTCGGGCGGTGCACTGGTGAACCTGCGTGGCGAGCTGATCGGCATCAACACGGCCATCATCGGCCCGACCGGTGGAAACGTGGGTATCGGCTTTGCCATCCCGGTCAACATGGTCCGTTCTGTGATGGACCAGTTGCAGCGCTTTGGCGAAGTCCGCCGCGGGCGCCTGGGGGTATCGACTGAGGATCTCACTCCGGATACGGCCAAGAAGCTCGGCGTGGGAATCACCGAAGGTGCGGTGGTGGTCGGCGTCGAGCCGAACTCGCCGGCGCTAAAGGCGGGCCTCAAGGTCAAGGACATCATTATCGGCGCCGGCGGTCGGGCGGTGCGCAATTCCGCCGACGTGCGCAATCGCGCCGGCCTCACGCCGGTCGGCGAAGAGATCGAGTTGCGGCTGTTGCGCGGCGGCCAGACGATCCAGGTGAAGGCACGTGTGGGAGAGCCTTTCGTGGCGACGAACCTTTCCGGGGAGGCGATACCCCAGCTGGTTGGGGCGAAAGTTTCCGACATCGAGCCGGGAATGCCGATGCACGGGACGGTCACGGGCGCAATCATTGTGGCCATTGAGAACGGCAGCGCTGCGGCGCAAGTCGGATTGCAGCCGGGCGACATCATCTACGGGGCCAACCGTCGCCGCGTGCAGGGTGTGAAAGATCTGCTTGCGGCCCTGAGGGCGGGCGAGCGCCCGTTGCGCATTTTGTTGCTGCGCGGTGAGAACCGCCTCACGCTGACCATTCGCTAGTAGCGTGGCGAACGCGCAGCCTTCAGGGCGCGTTCGCATTGACCATATTCCCGAAAGAGTGAAATGACCGAGCCGATCCGCTATCGCATCATTCCCAAATCCCCTGAAGCCCACTTGTTCGAGGTGAGCTGCACGGTGACTGACCCCGATCCCGAAGGACAGTGCTTTGCATTGCCGGCTTGGATACCGGGGAGCTATCTCGTGCGGGATTTCGCGCGGCACGTGGTCACTATCCGCGCGCGCAGCGGCTTGGGGCGCGGCGGCGAAGCGCTCAAGGTGACCAAGCTCGACAAGCACACCTGGCGCGTTGTGCCCGATGCAACAAAGCCATCCGGGCCGGTGACTGTGACCTGCGAGGTCTATGCGTGGGACCTCTCGGTGCGCGGCGCGCACCTGGATGCGACGCATGGTTTCTTCAATGGCACCAGCGTGTTCCTGCGCGTGCTGGGACGCGAGGCGTTGCGCTGTGAAGTCGAGATCGTGCGCCCGGCGGGTGCCAGATACCGGCGCTGGGAAGTGGCGACGTCGTTGCGCCGCTGTGTGGCGCCGCCCTGGGGTTTCGGCCTCTACGATACCGCCGACTACGACGAGCTGATCGACCATCCGGTGGAGATGGGTGCCTTCACACGCGACACGTTTATTGCGCGGGGCGTTCCGCACGACGTCGTCATCACGGGTCGCCACCGCGCCGACATGCCGAGGCTGTTGCGGGATATGAAGGCCGTGTGCGAAACACAGATCGATTTCTTTCACGGCCCGGCAGCGATACGCAGCGCCAGACGAGGCACTCCCGCGTCGGCCGTCATTCCCTTCGACAAGTACGTATTCCTCGTCACCGCCGTCGGCGATGGCTACGGCGGGCTGGAACACCGGGCCTCCACCGCGCTCATGTGTTCGCGCAACGACCTGCCGCATGCGGGGATGAAGCAGGCGACGGAGGGCTACCGCACCTTCCTCGGCCTCGTCAGTCACGAATACTTCCACACCTGGAACGTGAAGCGCATCAAGCCCGCGGCCTTTACGCCCTACGACCTCGATCGCGAGAACTACACCACGCTCTTGTGGGCCTTCGAAGGGATTACCTCCTACTACGACGACCTCATGCTGTTGCGCAGCGGACTGCTGTCGACGGAGCAATATCTGGAGGCGCTCGGCCGCAGCGTGACGCAGTTGCTGCGCATGCCGGGGCGCCGCAAGCAGAGCCTGGCTGACTCCAGCTTCGATGCCTGGAACAAGTACTACCGCCAGGACGAGAATTCGCCCAACGCGATCGTGAGCTATTACGGCAAGGGAAGTCTTGCGGCGCTCTGCCTGGATCTTTACATCCGGGAACGCACGCAGGGTCGAAAATCTCTCGACGACGTCATGCGGGCGCTGTGGAAAAAGCATGGCATGACCGGTATTGGCGTCGAGGAGGATGGCTTCGAGCGCATCGCTGAAGCCGTCACACGCTTGAGGCTTGGGCGTCAGTTCGATGCCTGGTTGCGTGCCACTGCGGAGCTCCCCTTGAAGCAGCTGCTCGCGACCCACGGCGTCGCGCTCGGGTTGCGGGCTGCGGAGTCGGCCACCGACAAGGGCGGGAAGAAATCGTCGAAGGACGACGGGGCGCTGCGCGCGCGGCCGGAGCTGGGCGTGCGTGGATCTGTAGCTGCCGGCGAATACAAACTCACGCATGTCATCGATGGTGGTGCTGCGCAGGCGGCGGGACTTTCTGCGGGCGATGCCATCGTCGCCGTGGATGGAATTCGCATCGGGTCGGGTGGTGTGGATGCCATGCTCGCAACACGGCGTCCGGGGGAGACCATGGAGCTGCATGCCTTTCGCCGCGACGAACTGATGACCTTCAACGTGACGCTCAAATCACCGGAGGCCGATACGGCTTTTCTTGCGGTCGATGCGGCCGCCGATCGCGCGCGCGGTTCCGAAACACGTCGCCTGCGTCAGCACTGGTTGCACTTGGCCAAAAGGAGAAAAGCATGAGCGAGCACCGCGATGGAACGCACCGGGCGCCGCGCCGCGCGCGGCTGATCGTGGTGCGCCACGGCGAGACGAAGTGGAACGCCGAAGGCCGCATCCAGGGGCACCAGGACAGCCCGCTCACCGCCATGGGCATCAAGCAGGCCGAAGCCGTTGCGCATCGCCTGGGCGTCGAGAAGCTGGACGCCATTGTCGCCTCCGACCTTGGGCGCGTGCGCCAGACCGTCGAGCCGCTCTCCAAGCGCACCGGCCTTCAGGTGAGCTTCGATGCGGCACTGCGCGAGCGCAACTACGGTCTTTTCGAAGGCAAGACGCTGGCCGAGCTCGATGTCGAGTTCCCGGGCCAGTTCGAAAAGCTCCGCACCGGCAACCCGCACGGCATTCCCCCCGGAGGGGAGAGCCTGGCACAGTTCCACGCGCGTATTGCCGCGGCGATGGAGCAGGTGGCGCAGGAAGCTGCGGGCAAGACGGTCGCAGTAATGGTGCATGGCGGCGTCGCCGGAGAACTGTTTCGCCATGCCATGCGCATTCCGCTGGAAGCGCCGCGCACGTTCTCGCTCTTCAACGCCAGCATCAACCGCTGGAGCTACAAGCGCGGCCTCTGGCACCTGGATGTGTGGGGTGACGTGTCGCACCTCCCAGCCGGCAGCCGCGAAGACACCTGAGTGTGCGCCGGTCATCCTGGCGAATAGGGGGCGGCGTGGAGGCATTCGATTTCATTGTCATCGGCGGCGGGTCGTCCGGCAGCATCGTGACCGCGCGACTGGCAGACGCCGGCTGCAGCGTGTGCCTGCTCGAGGCCGGTCCCATGGACAGCAAGTTCTGGATACACGTGCCAGCCGGTGTTGCAAAAGTGCATGGTGATCCGTCAGTCACCTGGGGATATGAGGTTGCCGGGCCCGCCGGCACCGGGCGCATGACGCCCGCGCGCCATGGTCGCGTGATCGGCGGCTCCGGTTCCGTCAATGGCATGATCCTCAATCGCGGCGCGGCAGCGGACTACGACGGCTGGGCCAGCCAGGGCAACGCCGGCTGGAGCTATGCCGAGGTACTGCCGTACTTCATGCGCACGGAGCGGCGCATCGGTGCCGGTGACGATCGCTACCGCGGCCGTAGCGGCCCGATGCCCGTCACCGACAGCGATTGGCGGCATCCGCTGGCCGACGCCTTCCATTATGCGGCCGTCAACAGCGGACTGCCGGACGATCCCGATCTCAATGGGCCCGCGCCCGACGGCGTATGCCGTGTGCAGCACAACCTGCACCGGGGCCGCCGCATGAGTTCTGCGCGCGCGCTCTTGCACCCGGCCATGCAACGTCACGGCAAGAACGGAACGCTCGACGTGCGCACCGGTGCGCAGGTGCTGCGCATTCTGTTCGAGGGCATGCGCGCCGTGGGCGTGCGCTACGCCGGGCCGGGTGGGGAGGTCGAGGTGCGCGCACGGCGCGAAGTCATCCTGTGCGCCGGCGCGCTTGCTTCGCCGAAAATTCTCCAGGTGTCGGGCATCGGTTCCGCGGCGCTGCTCCAGGCGCTGGATGTGCCCGTGGTGAATGCCCTCGAGGGCGTCGGCCGTAACCTGCAGGACCACTACCATGTGCGCATGTCGTACGGCATCCGCAACGCGGTAACCATCAACAGCCTCGCCAGCGGCCCGCGCTTCGCGGTCGAAGTCCTGAAATGGCTCGCCGGACGGCCGGGACTGATCCGCTCCAGCCCGCTGCAGATGCTGGCCACGGTGCGTTCGCGGCCGGACCTGCCTGCGCCGGACGTGACCCTCATCTTCTCACCCGGCAGCTTCACCGCGGTATCGGGTCGCGTGACGACCACGCCGGGTGCGAGCTGCATCGTCTGGCAGATGCGCCCATCCAGTCGTGGAACCGTGCGCGCGAAGTCGAAGGACGCCCGCGATCTGCCGGTCATTGATCCCGATTACCTGTCGGCCGAAGAAGACCGCCGCGCCTTGGTCGGCGGCATGCGCGTGCTGCGCCGGATCTTTGCCGCACCGCCGCTCAGCGACTATGTAACGGGCGAGAATGTGCCAGGGGTCGCCTCGGCAGATGACGCGGCATTGCTCGAGTTTGCTCGCACCACGGGCCTCACCTCGTTCCACTTCGCCGGCTCCAACCGCATGGGGCCGCGCAGCGATGCGCTGGCGGTGGTGGATGCCGATCTGCGCGTGCACGGCATCGACGGCCTGCGCGTGTGCGACGCCTCCATCATGCCGACCATTCCGTCGGGAAATACCAATGCGGCGTCGATGATGATCGGGGAGAAGGGCGCCGACTTGATCCTGTGCAGGACCGCAGCCTAGCGTATGCTGCCAAGGCTATCGGCAATTTTCTGGAGATCCGCAAGATGAGCTTATCGCTGTTTCGCGCTGTCCTTGCACATGCTGTCATTGCCATTTCGGTGGCTTCGATATTTACCTCTTCTGCCAGCGCACAAAGTGCCGCGCCCGACACCCGTAACTGGGCCACAGTCCTCGATGCGGCGAAGAAGGAGGGGACCGTCTTCTTCTACAGCGCGCAGGCAGTTCCGGTGCTGCAGCGATTGAGCGACGGATTCAGGAAGGCGTACCCGACGATCAAGGTCGAATTCACCCGCATGAACAGCGGGCCGATGATTGCGCGCCTGGACCAGGAGCGGACCTCGGGTGCGGATGGGGCCGATGTTGCCATGCCGACGGACTATGCCTGGATGAGAAGTCGCGTTAAGGAAGGTCAGTTGTCGCGCCCGATCGGGCCTTCGATGCGCGATTGGCCGGCGAATTTCCTGCATGAAGGGCACTTTGTCACCGGTTCCTATGAGCCGTTTGTGCTGGCCTATAACAGCAAGGTCGTGTCCCGACCACCGCGCGCCTACACGGACCTGCTGGCAGCGGAATTCAAGGGGAAACTGGGAATTCCGGAGGCGCCTGCCGCGGTGATCATCGCCTGGTATGACTGGCTCGACAAGACGCAGGGCATGGACTTCCCGAGCAAGATCATGGCCCAGGATCCCAAGGTGTTCATTTCCAGCCCGCCGCTGGCGCAGGCAATCGCCTCGGGCGAGATCAATGCATCGCTCCTGAACAATCCTTCCAGCATGCGGGCGCTGGTGGACAACGGCGCCCCGATCGCTTTCAACGTGCCCGACCCGGCGTTCGCGTTCGCGAACTACGTGGCCGCATTTCGCTGGAGCAAGCGACCCAACGCGGGGCTGGTGCTGCTGGACTGGCTGATGTCACGCGATGGGCAGGCCGTCTGGTGCGGCACCGGGGAGAGCGCGAGCCCGCTCAAGGGCATCGCCGGGGCGTTGCAGGTGCCGGGAAGCGTGACCTTCTATGATCCCGATCAGTGGTCGCCAGAGGCGCAGAAGCGGTATGTCGAGCGGTACAACCGCGTCTATCGAAAGTAGCCTGTTTGCCCGGGCGTCGTGTGCCCAAGCACATCAGCGCCGACGATGCTTCTTGTCGAGGTTGGGCAGGAATGCCGTCAACAGCCCGATCAGCAGAATGAACGAGCAGACCTTGTAGACATAGACGATGTCGGTGACATCGGCGAGTTTTCCGAGCAGGGCCGCGCCCAGTCCGCCGATGCCGAAGGACAGGCCGAAGAAAAGGCCCGCCACCATGCCGACGCGCCCGGGCATGATGTCCTGGGCATAGACGATGATGGCCGGAAACGAGGAGGCGGACATCAGGCCGATCAACACGATCATGATGCCGGTCCACTCCAGGTTCGTGTAGGGCAGCAGCATGGCAAACGGCGCGGCGCCGAGGATGGAAATCCAGATCACGTTCCTGCGCCCGATGCGATCCGTGACCACGCCGCCGAGCAACGTTCCTACGGCGACCGAGGCCAGCAGCAGGAAGAGGTAGAACTGCCCCGTCGATACGCTGGCCCCGAACCGCTCGATCAAGTAGAACGTGAGATAGCTGTTCAGGCTGGTGATGTAGAACGCTTTCGACAGCGCGAGCACCATCAGGATGGTCATGGACAGGGTGACCGCAGCCTTGGGCAGATCGGAGTGCATCGCTGAAGCCGGTGCGGGCTTGTTCGCGTTGGCGATGCGGTGGGCGCGATACCAGTTGCCGACGCTCCATAACACGCCGATCGCCAACAGCGCGACAGCCGAGAAAGCGCCCACGCTGGGGCGGCCGAACGGGATGATGATCCACGCGGCGGCCAGCGGCCCCATCGCCTGTCCGGCGTTGCCGCCGACCTGGAATATCGACTGCGCGAGGCCGTGCCTGCCGCCCGATGCGAGGCGCGCCACGCGCGAGGACTCCGGATGAAACACCGCGGAGCCAGTGCCAACGAGTGCTGCGGCGAGCAGCACGAATCCGTAGCTGGGCGCCACGGCCAGGACGAGCAGGCCCACCAGCGTGAAGCCCATGCCGATCGACAAGGCGTAGGGCTTGGGGTGCTTGTCGGTGTAGATGCCGACCACCGGCTGCAGCAGCGAGGCGGTGAACTGGAACATCAGCGTGATCATGCCGATCTGCGCGTAGCTCAGGCTGAAATCCCCCTTGAGCATGGGATACAGCGCCAGCATCAGCGACTGCATCATGTCGTTGAGGAAATGCGAGAAGCTGAGAGCCCCCAGCACCTTGAAGCGCGTGCCGTCGGCCGGGTCTGGGGCGGGCTTCAGCTTTTCTTGCACCCCGGCAAGTTCGCTGGCGGCGCCGGGAACACTGTTCATCCGCTCAGGCCACTTTCTGCGGCTTGGCGGCCGGTTGCGATGCCGCGGCCGGCTTCTTCACGCTGGGGCGCGGGGCCACCCACGACTCGGAGCCCCAGGGCGAGAGCTTGCCCGAGTTCGGGTCGCTGAATTTGCCCGGCAGTTCCTCGATCATCTGCCAGCTGGCCTGCAGGCGGCCAAAGCCCACGGTGATCGCGCACCACACGCCAAGCTCCACCACCTGCTGCTCGGTGAAATGCTTCTTCAGCTCGGCGTACAGCTTGTCGTCGATGGCCAGATGGTTGGTCGCCATGAGGTCGGCGTAGCGCAGCCCCACGCGCTCCGCCTCGGTGAGGTCCGGTGCCTCGTAGGGCTTTTCCAGCGAGCAGACCTGGTCTTCGGTGAGGCCATCCTCGAGTGCATCCGAGTAGCGGATGGCCATGCAACTGCGGCACTGGTTGTGAAAGGCGATGCGCAGGCGGATCAGTTCGCGAAAGCGCGGCGTGAGCGTCGCGCATTTCCTGACGGCGCCGCCGAAGGCGAGATAGGCCTTGGTCAGTTCGGGGTCGTGGCCCATGGCGCGTACCGGCGCGAGCTGGCGCGACGAGAGGTCGGCGCCGGCCATGGAGCGCACTTCGGGGTCGAGCTGGTCGGGTGAGAGCATGCGGACGCGGGCCATGGCTTTCTCCTTGGATATGCGATCGAAAGTGAGGTGCTTGTCGGGGGGGGGGCAGGCGCCGTTCGCCGGGCCCGTCTCGACGACCGCTCGAACTATAGCAGACGGGAACATGTTCTCGCCTGACGGCCACCGCCCCAGCTCAGCGGAGAAAGCCGTCGTAACCGGTCTTCAGGATCAGCGCCGTGACCACGACAATGAACACCAGGCGTACGAACTTTGCCCCGTGTTTCAGCGCGAGGCGGGTGCCGGCGAGGCTGCCGATCACATTGGCCACCGCCATGGCCAGCCCGACCTGCCACCAGATGTGCCCCTTCCAGGCGAAGAGCACGATGGCCGCAAGGTTGGTTGCGACATTGAGCAGCTTCGCCGCCGCCGACGCGTTGAGGAAGTCGTAGCCGAGGAAGCGCACGAAAAGGAAGATGAAGAAGCTTCCCGTGCCCGGCCCGAAGAATCCGTCGTACCAGCCGATGACCCCGCCGAAGGCGCAGGCGAGCGTCGTTTCTCGGCGGGCCGAGGCGAGCGGCGCATGCGTCTTGCCGAGATCCTTTTTCGCCAGCGTGTAGACGAGCACCGTCAGTAGCACGAAGGGCATCAGCCGCCGCAGGAAGGCCGGGTCGACCAGGGTCACCACCCACGCCCCGACAAAGCTTCCCGCGAATGCCGTCAGAGCGGCTGGCAGCAGCACCGGCCAACGCATGTGCACGCGCCGGCTGTACTGCAGCGTGGCCATGCTCGTGCCCCAAACCGATGCGCTCTTGTTGGTCCCCAGCAGCGTTGCAGGAGCGGCTGCGGGAAACGTAGCAAACAGCGCCGGCACGAGGATCAGTCCGCCGCCGCCGACGATGGAGTCGATGAAGCCGGCGAAGACCGACGCAAGGCAGACGATGAGGACTTCCATGGGCTATGGCAATACTGTCGAATTGATCAGAAAGCCATTATCCCCCCTGCATCAAGGGAAAAAATGCTGACAGAAGTTCCGATGGCTCCGGGGTCAATGCTGGGTGTGGCCGAGTTCCCTGATGCGGTAGGCCGTCTGCAGCATGGATGATGCGCGCTGGATGCGCGCTGCTTCGCTCGGGTGGGTGGAGAATGCGCCCGCGGGCTCGCGATGCAGCTTTGTCAACATGCCGAGCATGGCGGCGGGATCATGCCCGCTTCGCGCCCCCAGCACCAGGCCGATATAGTCGGCTTCCAGTTCCTGTCGGACGTAGAAGTCCGACATCCGCAGGCTTACGGTGAAGCTTTCGTCGAGTTCGCGCTGGATGTCCTCGAAACGCCGGTTGCGGCCGTTGTCCACGATGTAGCGCGCGATGCTGGCGAATTCGCGCGTGTGCTCGGCGAGCACGTGGGCCATTTCGTGCGCGAGCAGGTAGGCCAGTTCGCTGTCCGTGAACCCGAATTTCGCCACGAACTCTTCGCCGATGAGCAGGCGGCCACCCGCCATGGACGAGGCGGTTTCATCGCAGCGCCTGCAAGTGTGGATCTCCCAGCTGATGGCAAGGGCGCCTGGGTTCTCAATGCGTGCGGCACTGCCAAGGCCCTCCAGAATGTTGCGCAATCGCAGGAGCAATGCGTGGTCTGCGTCGAGGCGTCCATCCCGGGACAGGCTCTTTAGCCGCGTGGTGTAGGCGCGCTCTGCTGCCGCCTCGACAGTCGTCCTGGGAAACGCATGCTCGCCGGTGAACTCGAGCAGCGCCTGGGCGCAGGACAGTGCGGGTAACGAAATCAGTACGGCCGCCAGCAGGCTTTTCATTGTTGTTCTCCTTCTCCACCAGCGCGTCGCAGCATCACGCGACCTGAACCAACACCTCGCAATCAAAATGTCACAATTGTCACAATCGAATTATCGGCAATCCCGCGGAAAAGCCAAGAAGTTTTTTAACGGTTAGCTGCGCGCTGCGCTCGCAGCCCTCGCCACCAGGTCGAGCTCGACCGAAGCGCCCTTGGGCAACTGGTAGGCGCCCACCGATGTCCGCGTGTGTGCGCCCGCAGGCCCGAGGACGGCACGCAGCACCTCGGAGGCGCCGTCGGCCACTTCGCTGAGCTGGGTGAACGTTTCGGCGCATTGCACGTAGACTGTCATGCGATGCACTGAACGTACCTGTTCGAGGCTGCCCAGCTCGCGCTGCAGGAGCGCGAGGGCCCGCATGACGCAGACTTTTGCCGCCAGTTGCGCCCGTTCCAGCGAGACGGTGTCGCCCACGCGTCCGGTGACGACCACCGTATCGCCGACCCGCGGGATCTGGCCACTCACATAGAGGGTGTCGCCGTCACGCACCAGTGGCGCATAGTTTCCGCCGACCTTGATTTCGCCATCGAAGGCATAACCCAGGGTTGTAGCGACCTTGTTGAACGCGGTATCGGCCGGCATTTCGCTACTTTCGGGCGCTACCGGCATTGGGCGAGTCCGGCGTGCCAGCCATTGCGCGCTGCGCGCTGAGCAGGCTTTCCTGGTTGACCTGGATGAGGCCGCGGCGCGGGCGATCGAGGTCGATGATGAGATAGACCACAAGGGCAATCAGCACCACCAGGGTGATGCCGGGGATGGTCACGCGATGAGACGACACCCCGGATGCATAGCCGAGGATGGCCGTGGTCATCACGAAAGTGAGGAACACGAGGAAGAGCACGCTCTCGGGCACATGGCGATCGAGCGCGGCATGGTGCCGGTCGGCCGAGTCGATCATGTCGTTGAGCGCCTGGATGAAGAGCCCGGTTGTCGCGGGCCGGTCATCTTTCGCGACGGCCTGCATGGCCAGTTCCCACACCTGTGCAGCGATGCTGCTGCCTTGCTGCACCAGGGCCTTGTCTTTTGCGGCATCGTCCAGGCTCAGGCGGCCTTCGCGCACGCGGATGTCGACATACTGGCGCAGCTTGCCCTGTATGTCCGCACGAATCCCGGCGGGTAGCAGTTGCGCCCGCAGATAGGTGGTCCCGATGGCATTGGCCTCGGCCACCACCGCCTGGCTGCGATCCTCGTAGCGCTGCAGCGCGAGTGAGTAGGTAAATCCGAGCAGCAGGGCGAGGAGTCCCAGCATGGCAGCGAGCACGGTATTCACCTGCGAGCGGATGTGCTCGGTGGCCGTGGCCGATTTCCTGCGTCCGACCCGGTAGCCCAGTTCCACCGAGAGCAGCATGAAAACGAGGAGCCAGGTGACGATGGCAAGATTGCTCTGGTCGTACATCAGTTCATTCATTGCGAATTCAGACTCCCGCGGCAAGGCGCCCGGCCAACGCGTGGCGCCGGACAGGCGCAGTGTAACTTCTTGGCGCAGGGTGGACCATGGCCCCTTTTTGGACTTGGGTCTTTCCAGCCGATGGGGTCATGCGTCGCGATGTTGCGGCGCTTGCCCCTACATCACCAGGCGATGGAAGCCCCAGCCTGCCACCGTGAGCCCGCCGAGCAACAGTCCCAGGGGTAAAAGGGGGTGGACGTTGTTGAGCACTCGCATGAGGTTGCATATGAAGCCCACGGCCTTCTGCGGCGGCGTGACCGGGCTCTTGGAGTACTCCATGGCCGCCTTCACCACGTAGAACACGCCGGTGTTGGCGGCGAGCACTGCGCGAGCCATGAAGCCGGACGCGAAGCCAAGCGCGCGCGGGGCGACGAGATAGTTGCATTTGAGCAGGATGCGCTGTTGGTCGTCCGGGTTGTACTCGCCTTCCACCCAGTGCAGCTCGCGGTGAAAATCGAGGATGCCGAAGTCGTAGGTGGCAAAGGCCTTCTCGATGCGGCTGTCGCCGAAAACGACCTTGTAGGTTCCGTCGGACTGCAGGTAGATCAAGGAGCGCACCACCGCGCCCCAGGAGAGGAAGCGCAGGTTGCCGTCGTAATGCTTTCCGTACAGGCCCTCGTCGCCGCCATGGTCCTTGTTGTAGTGCGAGATATAGAGCTCGTCGGTGTGCTTCATCGGGGTGATGACGTGGTTCCGGTCGAACTGTTGCAGGATGGCGTCGTGGATGACCGGGCTGTCGCGCAGGCGATCCATCTGGCGGACGATGGATTCGGGCAGCAGCCGGATGTAGACATGCTTGGAGGGGCGGAGTTTCAGGTCCTCGCGAAAGTAGCCCTCCACCCACCTGGCAAGGCCGTCCACCGTCGATCGGGACGCCATGTCCTCGAAGCGCCCGATGGTGGCGGGGAAACGTCTTGCCGCGCTGCTGTTCCCGCTGCCGCCCTTGCGCCGCGCTTGCCCGCTGTTCCTTGCGTCCCTTGCGATCTGCGCTGTATCAGTCATGGAAAGCCTCCGTCGGTTGGCCCGCTGCTATGCGGGGGGTGATGACGGCAATGTGTAGCAGAAATAGATGACAACTGTGTGCGCGAGCAAAGCGGCGCCGACAATTGCGCCGGGGATGGCGCCAAGGTGCGCGCCCAGGATGGCACCGATGATCGCCCCGGACGTCACGCCGACGACTCGGGTTGGGAGGGCGCGCCTTCGCAGGCCGGCGGTGCTTCCCACGACGCCGTGCGCGGCGCGTGCGCCTCCTCGCAACGGCGTGACGGCCGTTTCCATGGCGAGAAGGCCGAAGTTCAAGGCGATGTGCAGCGTGGCGAGCGGCCACCAATCGTCGCGGAATGGAGCATTCAGGAGCGTGCCGCCGAAGGCCGCAATGTTGCCCACCAGCATCGGGTGCGACACCCATCCGTAGGGAAAGGCCATGATGCGCTGGTGTGGCAGGTCGTTCAGCTCATGGCCGTAGTAGGTGCGATCGGCACCCAGGGCTCGCGCGGCGACGCTGTTCAGGGCAAAGCCGCCCGCGATCACGGCCAGGGACAGCGCGTCGAGCGGCGTGGCGAAGTAGGCGAAGCCAAGGGCAACAAGCGACACGGTTTTCATCATGACGGCGTCGCGCTTGAAAACCCTCATGGCCACTGCACCATGGCGATAGGCGAGCCAGTAGAGCACGTAGTGCCAGAAGCTCAGGGCGTAGATGGCCAGTGGGCCGTGCCCATGCAACGCAACAAGCGCCACCAAGGTAATGAGTACGACGGCGCTGGCGAGCGATGCATGGTCATGCCAGTCGCGGGGGGATGGCGGCATGACGTTCATGGAGGTGCTGCAGCCAGCACAACGCCAGCGGTCATTGCCCGAAATGGAGGGAAACGTGATTCCTGCCGTTCTCTCTCCGGTACGAAATGGCGGTCGGCGTAGAGGTGATCAGCACGCGCCCGAGGCCACCGATCCGGGCATTGGCCAATGCATGCTGAGCCGCGTCAGCCTCGATATCGGTCGGGTCGAAGGCCGGGCCATCGTCTTCATAGTGGATGTCCAGCCCCCTTTCGCAGGGAATTGCCTCAATCCAGACTGATAGTTTGGTATCGTCGGCGTGCGTGCCGGCGGCGAGGGCTTTCTCTCGCACGGCGTGGGTTGCGGAATTGGTAAACAATTCTTCGATGACCAGTTCCAGTTTCTTGACTTGGTACTCTGCAAGACCGGCAGCAACGCCCGCGTCGCGCACGCATTGAATGACTTGGTGCATTGCGGTCATTTGGGCGGAGAAATGGTGGCGTCGTGTTGGCATGGTGGCAACGTGTTATCGATGGGAGGCAATGATGATGATGAAATTCAAGGAATTCGGGTGGATGGCTGCAGTTCTGGCCGCTTCCGCGGTGGCAACAAGCGCATGGGCCGCCGATGCGGCGGGCGAGGCGGGCATGGTGAAGACGTCCCGCGGCAGCGTGACCATCGAGCGGCAGGGCGCGCAGCTGGCGGCAGCGCCGGGCTTCAAGGTGCTGTCGTCCGATCGCGTGCGCACCGGGGCCGACAGTGCCGTGGGCATCACGCTGCGCGACAACACCTCGCTCACGGCGGGCGCCAACACCGTGCTGACGCTGGACCGGTACGCGTTCAACCCGACCACGCATGAAGGCGCGATGCAGACGTCGCTGCAGAAGGGCTCGCTGGCGGTGATCTCGGGAAAGTTGCCCAAGGCATCACCTGATACGGTGCGCTTCCAGACTTCGTCGGTGACATTGGGCGTGCGCGGCACGTACTTCATCATCGAGTCGGCAGGGGAGTAGCCATGGATCCAGTGATTGTGTTTGCGATTGCGGGTTTCGTCGCGTGGTGGAACCAGGTGCCGCCACCTCCGCCCAAGCCCGAGGTCAAGGTGGAGGCGCCCAAGGCTGTGCCGGATCGCGTTGTATTGTTGCCCGATGCCGATGGCAACGCGGGCGCCGTGGTGTTGCGCGCGGGTTCGGGACCGGAGCAGGTGGTGGACAAGGCCTGGCTCGGCGCCGAGATCACGCGAGAGGGCGCCGTGACGGTGAGCCCACAGGATCCTGCTGCGGTACAGGCACGCTACGGCGCGCTGCTGGCGGCACGGCCGGCGGCGCCGGTGTCCTACGTGGTGTATTTCCAGTCCGGTGCCAATGCTCTGACGCCGGAGTCGCGCGCCGTGTTCGATGAGCTCAAGGCGGAACTCGCGCGCCGTCCGGTACCCGAAGTGCAGGTCATCGGCCACACTGACCGTGTCGGGCGCCTCGAGGCCAACGACGAGCTGTCGCGTCGTCGCGCCGATGCCGTGCGCGACCTTCTTGTCGCCGCCGGCGTTCCGCGCGACCAGATCGAGACCTCCGGTCGCGGGGAGCGCGAGCCCCTGGTGCCGACTGCCGACGAGGTCGCCGAGCCGCGCAACCGGCGCGTGGAGATCAGCGTGCGCTGACGTCAGGGCCCGGCTGGCGCTGCTTATGGCAGCGCCAGCGCGCCGCATCTTCGTATCCCGCTTCATCGCGCCCCGTGCCATTGAATGGCGAGCAGCGTCAGGTCGTCGGAGGGCTCGGCGCCGGCCACGAACCGGCGCACGTCTTCGCGCACGGCCGTGATCGTGCCCGCTGCGCCGCTGCGTGCGGCGGCGCTGGCGAGCACCCTATCGAGCCGTTGCGCGCCATAGGGTGAGAGTTCGCCGTTCATGGCTTCGGTGACGCCGTCGGTAACAAGGCACACCGTGTCGCCGGGCTGCAGCTGCAATCCAAGTGCCTGGTAGTCGAAACCGTCGAGCATGCACAGCGGCGGACCGCCCTCGCCATCGGCGAGTTCGAGCGGGCTCGAGGCGCGCAGGATGCGCGGGGCGTCGTGGCCGGCAATGCACAGCTCCAGCGCGCCGGTGTCCACATCAAGCACCCCAGCCGCCATGGTGACGAACAGCATTTCAGGATTCTCGCGGGCGATTTCCTCATTGGTGGCGGTCACGATGGCGGAGGCTCCCGCTGCCCCGCGCAGCGCGACGCTCTTGGCGAGGGCCTTGGTGACGGCCATGAAAAGGCTTGCCGGCACGCCTTTGCCCGAGACATCGCCGACGACGAAGAACAGTCGTTGCGCGTCGAGCATGAAGAAGTCGTACAGGTCACCGCCCACGTCGCGCGCGGGCTCAAGCAATGCAGCCACCGTGAAGCGCGTCTCTCCAGGGAAAGCCTTCGCCGGGTCGGGCAGCGTGCCCAGCTGAATGCGTCGCGCGGCGGCCAGTTCGCCGGCCGTCTGCGCTGCTGCCTCACGCTCGCGATGCAGTTCGGCTTCGGCGACCCGGCGCTGGCGGTCGGCTTCGATGAAGGCGCTGCCCAAGAGGCTGCCCAACACGATGTTGAGGCTGGCAAAGGCGCCCGCGGCGTCGAGCAGCAAGCCGGCGAACTTGAAAGTCGCAAACCCCGCGCCGAAGAGCACCCCGTACAGGATGATGGCGAGAAAGATCGCCAGGCGCGGTCGAAGCGCCGGCACCGCCCAGATGAGGAACGCGCCGCCCGCCACGAGGAGCGCGGTCTCCAGCCATCCCATCCAGCGCGGCCTGAGCAGGAGGTCGTTGTCGAACAGGCTCTCAAGCAACTGTGCCTGGATTTCTACGCCCGGTACCTGCTCGCGCAGCGGCGTGAGGCGGTTGTCGACAAGGCCGAACCCGGACAGGCCTATCAGCACCAGCTTGTTCTGGATGGTATCGGCCGGCACCTTGCCCGCAAGCACCGCGGCGGCCGACACGTAGCGCGCCGGGTCGGCCTTGCCGAAGTGCAGCCACACCTCGGCATCGGACTGCGTGTTCACGGCGAGGTCGGCCACGCGCACGTGATTGACGCCCAAGGGCCCCATGTCCACCTCGGCGGCGGGCGAGCCTGTGGCGATGCGCAGCATCTCGATGGCTAGGGACGGCAGCAGCGCATCGCCCACCCCCAGCACCAGCGGGATGCGCCGTACCACGGCGCCCTGCAGGTCCACTGACAAGAGCCCCTGGCCGCGGGCGGCCGCCTGCAGTTCGGGCAGGCTGGCGAGCACGAAGGGGTAGCGACGCACATGCGACAGCGCGTCGGCATCGCTGCCGCCGTTGACGCGCACCGGTGTTGCGCGCAGGGCGCGCGAAGTGGTGAGTGTCTCGTTGTCGAACCCGGCCGCGCCCAGCACCGTGGGCGTCTCGCGGATGACATCGGCCAACACGCGGTCGTGGTCGGGCAGCGCCATGAGCGCACGTCGAAGCGCTTCCTGGCCCTTTTCCAGGCGCGCCGCCATTTTCGCGGGCGAGGTCTGGTCCGGCTCCGGCATGTAGATGTCCACGCCGATGGCGGCCGGATTCATGCGGCCGATGACGCGGATCAGTTCGGCGGTGCGGTCGCGCGGCCACGGCCACTGGCCGATTTCCTTGAGGCTTGCCTCGTCGATGTCCACGATGACCACGGGCGCGGAGTCGCGTGCGCGCGGGAACACTGACTGGTACTGGTCGAATAGTTCCAGCCGCGCCACCTTGAAGGGCGTGCGCTCGGGGAATTGCGCAACCACCACCAGCCCGATCAGGAGTGCTGTCGCCATCGGGCGGCCGTCGCCGGCCTGGAACAGCCGGCGCAGATAGGCCAGGGCGCGCCTCACGCGACACCTGCCGGCGTCGAGCGCTTCATCGCGCTTTGCTCAAGGAAAAGGCGCCCATGACATGCGCCTAGAGGACGATTTCCAGGCCGTCCCACGCCGATAGCACTTCCAGCGCTGAATCGCCGCGGGTGATTTCCTCGAAGCGGCGCGTCTCGGCAAGCACGCTGTCGATGCGCTTGTCGTCATAGGCGGGTTCATGATGGATCATGCACAGCCGGCGCGCGCCGGCCATCTGGCACAGCTCAACTCCGACGATGTTGCTCGAGTGACCCCAGTCGGCCTTCACGGAAATCGCATCGGCGAGCGAATACATGGCGTCGAAGATCACCAGGTCGGCATTGCGGAAGAAATCCACGAAGACTTTGGTTTCCTCGGCATTTTCGAGGCGGTGCTCGGAATCAGTGGAGTACACCACCGACTTGCCGGCGCGCTCGAAACGCCAGCCGTAGGAGTCCCCGCCGTGGTGCTGTTTCAGGGTGGTCGCGGTGACGCCAGCGACATGGCGCGTGTCACCCGGTGCCATCACGTCGAATTCGATGGTGGATGCGAGCAGCGAGAAGTCCACCGGGAAGGAGGGCGCGGCCTGCTGGCGCTTGAAGGCGTGCTCGAGCTCGGCATGGCAGCCGTGGATCACGATGCGGTTGCCGGGGATGTAGACGGGTGTGAAGAAGGGGAAGCCCATGATGTGGTCCCAGTGCACATGGGACATGAACACATGATAGGTCTGCGGGCGGGCGGGGCCGTAGCGCTCCATCATGCGCTGGCCGAAGGCGCGCGCGCCGCTGCCCATGTCGCACAGCAGGTGCTCGTTGCCGGTGTCCTCGGCTCCGGTCTCGATCTCGACGCAGCTCGAATGACCGCCATAGGTGCCGGACACCGCGAAGCCCAGGCTGTCGATGAAGCGCTCGATGCCCGCGTCGTCGCCGATGGGCTGGGCGCGGTCTCGCGCGGCGCGCAGCGCCGCGGCGATCTTGGCGCGCACATCCTTCGCCGTGATCGATACCGGGATGGAGCCGCGCGTGCCCCAGAATCTCACCTTCATGCGCGGACCTTCACGCTGCGGTGCCAAGTGCCGCGACGCCGGCATCCACGGTGTCGTGGACTTTCAGCACCAGGTGAAAGCGGCTGATCTCGAACACTTCGCGCACGGTGGGTTGCAGCGCGGCAATCGCGACCTTGCCCTTTTGCGCCCCCACGGAGCGCGCGATCAGCATGAGCGAGCGCAGCCCGACGCTGGAGATGTAATCGACACCGGAAAAATCCAGCAGCAGCGGGCTGCCCTCCTGGGTGCAGGCGGCCACGTGGGATTGCATCGCCTGCTGGAACAGCGGCGCCTGGGCGTGATCGATGCGTCCCTTGGGCGCCACAACCGTGATTGCGCCGATCTGCGTGCTGCTCAGTTCCATTGGCTTCGCTCCTTTGCTCGTGCTGTGTGATGCTTGGTTCAAGGCGCAATCGTGCAGGTGCTACCTGGGCGATTATCGCCCGAGTACTGCTATAGTCGCCATCGAGAAATGCGGGATGGCATGCAATGATATTCAATTGCCTGTCCTTCATCGGTGGCGCAGCGGATGTTTTCAGGGGGCAGTCTGGTGCTTGAAGAGGGCAGGGACGCATCGGAGCTTCGCCGTTTCGTCGACGGCGTGATCGGGCGCCTGCGCGAGGACCGCTGCTTCCAGGTGGCCTCCGGGCTTACCTTCACGACGCTGCTCGCCCTGGTGCCCTTGGTGATGCTGGCGCTGACGGTGCTGTCGATGACGCCGGGTTTCACCGGCATCGCGATGCGCTTCGACGACATGCTGGCGGGGCATGTCCTGCCTGAATCCATTGGTCGCGCGGTGACGCGCTATTTCGAGCAGATCGCGCCCCAGGCGCAGCGGCTGACCCTGATCGGTGTCGTGGGCCTCCTGGTGACGGCGCTACTCACCATGCACACCATCGAGTCGGCGTTCAACGACATCTGGCGCGTGCCGCGCCGCCTGCTGACTGCACGCCGCTTCGTCATGTACTGGGCGGTGCTGACGCTGGGGCCCATCCTGATCGGCGCGAGCCTCACCATCTCGTCGTATGTGGTCACGCTGTCGCTCGGGCTGGTGGGCGGCGCACCGAGGGTGGCTGGCGTGCTCACCCGCCTTGCGCCCGGCGTGCTGACCATCGCGGCGTTTACCCTGCTCTATTACCTCGTGCCCGGGCGCCGCGTGAATGTTCGTCACGCGCTCTATGGTGGCCTGGTGGCGGGGGTCCTGTTCGAGCTTGCCAAGAGAGGCTTTGCGCTCTATGTGTCGGAAATGACGACCTACGCCTCCGTGTACGGCACCTTTGCGGCCGTGCCGGTGTTCCTGTTGTGGGTGTATGTGTCGTGGATGGTGACGATCATGGGCGCGGTGGTTTCGTCCATGCTGCCCGATTACGGCCGCATGCGGCTGGAGGGTTCGCGACCGCCGGGAATCGTGTTCTGCGAGGCGGTGGCGGTGCTGAAGGCGCTGGCTGATGTGCATGCCCGAGGCGCAGTGCTCAGCCTTGCCCAGTTGGCCGATGCCGCGTGCCTGCCGCGCCATCGCTGCGAAGACATCCTTGTCACGCTGGCCGCCAGGCAATGGGTCGGAAGACTCGCAGGCGAGCGCTGGGCGCTGGTGTGCGATCCATCCGTGGTCAGGCTCTCGGCGATTTACCGCCTGTTCGTGTCCGCCCCCGATGAACTGGCAGGGCTGGCTGCTGCGCCGGTGGTTGCCGCGGCGCTGGGCCGCCTGGGAATTGCGCTCGACGGTGCGCTCGACGGTACGCTGCGCGACTTGACTACCAAGGCGTGACCGCCGCCCCGTTCGCGGCCCGGTCTCACGCGCACGATGGTGCTGGCTGGCGCCGGCGCGCGGCCGCCCCAGGCTGCCGGGATTCCCATCCCGGAAAAATAAATACTGTCAATAAGATATCAAGTTACACATGCTACCTACATTGGCATTATAAATACTGACAATTATAAGTGCAGATGGGCCTGCGGTCGAATCGGCCCGGCGATGCCGCCGTTTGATGTGCCGCAAGGAAAGTGCCGATCACTGGTGCTCAAATGGGCGGTACGGAGGTGGCGTTTGGATGCGAGGGCATCTTCGCCGCCGGGCGTGTCGATGCATCGTTGACGGACCGGGACAGCAGATGACTGAAACCAAGACCAGCAACCTGGCCGGCGATTTCTGGGGTGGCATGGCTGCCATGCTGGTCGCCTTGCCGTCGGCGATCGCCTTTGGCGTGACAGTTTTTGCGCCGCTCGGCGCGAGCTATGCGGCGCAGGGGGCGCTGGCGGGCATCCTCGGCGCCACCGCGCTCGGACTGGTGGCATCCTATCTCGGCGGCACCAACCGCCTGATCACGGCGCCCTGCGCGCCGGCGGCGGCCGTGCTCTCCGCGTTCGCCATCCAGCTGATGCAGGGTAACACCGCTCCAGCCACCATCCTGCTGATGATGACGGTCATCGGCCTGTTGTGCGGCGCGCTGCAGCTGACGTTCGGGTTGGCGGGCGTCGGTCGCCTGATCAAGTACATGCCTTATCCTGTAGTTAGCGGGTACTTGAGCGGCGTGGGCCTGATCATCATCCTCAGCCAGATTCCGAAGCTGCTTGGCGTCCCCAAGGGCATGAATCTCGAGCACGCGCTGATTTCTCCCGACGCTTGGAACTGGAAGGGCATTACCGTCGGGGTAGTCACGGCGGCGGTAATGGTTTTCGCCCCACGCGTCACCAAGGTCGTCCCAGCGGCGATTCTCGGGCTGGTTGCGGGCGTGTTCACCTATGCCGGGCTCGGGTTCGCCGACGCTTCGCTGTTCTCGCTCAAGGGGAATTCCCTGATCATCGGCCCCCTGGGTGGATCGGATGCCGGATTCCTCGATGGGTTGTCCGCGCGCTGGAAGGGCGTCGGTGGATTGGACCTCACCCTGCTCAAGGACTTGCTGGTGCCGGCATTGACGCTGGCCGTGCTGCTCTCCATCGACACGCTGAAGACCTGCGTGGTGCTGGATTCGCTCACCAAGAGCCGGCACGACTCCAACCGCGAGCTGATTGGCCAGGGGCTGGGCAACCTGGCCGCCACGCTGGTGGGCGGGATCCCCGGCGCCGGTACCATGGGCGCGACGCTGGTCAATATCTCGAGCGGCGCGCAGACGCGCACCTCCGGCCTGATCGAGGGCGTGCTTGCGCTCATGGCCTTCCTGCTGCTGGGCTCGGTGATCGCATGGATTCCGATCGCGGCGCTGGCCGCGATCCTGATCGTCATCGGCGTGCGCATGTTCGATGTGCACAGCCTGCAGCTGCTGCGCAACCGTTCCACCATCCTCGATTTCGTGGTGATCGTGGCGGTGGTGGCGGTCGCGGAGACGGTCAGCCTGATCGCGGCCTCCGGCACTGGCATCGCGCTGGCGGCCCTGTTGTTCATCCGCGAGAAGGTCACCACGTCCTGCGTGCGGCGCAAGGTCTACGGCAACCAGGTTTTCTCCAAGCAGATCCGGCTGCCGGAGGAGCGCGCGATACTGGAAGCGCGCGGCAACCAGTCGGTGGTGTTCGAACTGCAGGGCAGCCTCTTCTTCGGCACCGCGGACCAGTTGTACACGGCGCTGGAACCGGACCTGAAAACCTGCAACTACGTGATCCTGGATCTGCGCCGGGTGCAGTCGGTCGACGTGACGGCCGCGCACATGCTCGAGCAGGTCGAGGGCATGCTGTCCGAGCGCGGCGCCTTCCTGATCTTCAGCCAGTTGCCGCGCAAGGTGCCGACCGGGCAGGACATGGCGCAGTACTTCGTCCAGGTGGGCTTGGCGCGCCCGGAGCGGCATGCACCGGTGTTTGATGAACTGGACGATGCGCTGGAGTGGGTGGAGAACCGCATCCTGGCCGAAGCGCATACGGTGCTGGTCGCCGAGGCGCCCCTGGAGCTGAAGGAAATCAGCATGTTCAGGGGGCGCAAGCAGGAGACCGTGGCCGAGCTCGAAGCCGGCATGGAAAAGCGCTCGCTCAAGGCCGGCGAACATGCCTTTTCACAGGGCGACACCGGTGATGAGCTGTTCCTCATCCGCAAGGGGTCGGTGCGCATCATGTTGCCGGTAGCGGAAGGCCAGGACCACCACATCGCCACCTTCGGGCGTGGCGACTTCTTCGGCGAGATGGCATTCCTCGATCGCAACCCGCGGTCGGCGCATGCCGTGGCCGAGGTAGATACGGATCTCTATGTGTTGTCGCGCGCGAAGTTCGACGAAATCACGGCGGCGCATCGCAAGCTGGCGATCCAGTTGCTCGAGGGTCTCGCGCGGACGCTGGCCGACCGCCTGCGCTACACCAACATGGAATTGCGCACGCTGCAGGCTTCGTAGGGCTTACGGGACGCGCGCTCGGCACACCGACTACAGGCGGGTGAACAGCACCGGAACGCTGGTGTAGATCTCGTAGTGCGTCGCCGCGTCGCGCACTGGCGGCCTGTCGGGGTCTAGGGCAATGCCGGCCGCATGAAAGCGGCGCAGCATCGACACCATGGTGCCGTCCACGCCGATGGCACCCGCGGGGTTGCGGCTGCCGGTGACCAGCGGCCGTCCGGGGCAGGCATGGGCGCCCACGCCGAACGACAGTCCCCAGGGTACCGTGCCTTGCGCCACGCTGCGGTGCGGATTGAACTCTCCGCCATCGTCTCCGAAGCGCGCGGATTCGCGATTGCCTTCCGCGAGGAACAGCGCCACGGTTTCGCCGGCCCTGAGGTGACGGCCGCTCGCCAGCGTCATCTCCTCCGTTGCAACGCGGATGCGCGCCGGCGGCGACACCGACACGCGCAGCGATTCGAACGCTGCCCGGCGCAGGAATTCCGGATCGCCGTCGATGAGCGCGCGATCCCCGGGGTGGCGCTCGAGCCAGCGCTCGAGCCGCATCACGTAGAGGATGAATGCGGTCATGGCGCTTTGCGTGGAGGCGGTGAGGAAGGTGTTGATCTCGCGCATGATCAGCAGATCGTCGCTTTTCCAGGTGTCTTCGCGGTGCAAGGCCATCAGCGTGAGCAGGTCGGGGGCCTTCGTGGCAATGGCGGCCGGGTCTTCGCCGCGCGCGCGGGCCTCGGCCACGCGCTGCTTGCGGCGCGAAAACGAGGGCTCGAAGAACTCTGTGCGGAAGTCCTCATACGCGGCGTTGGCTCGGGCGATCACCGCGGACTTGTCGTCGAGGCTCCAGTCCACGGTCTTGCCTGCGACGATGGTGCGCAGCTGGCCGATGAAGCGCTGCACGGCGGCCTCGGAATCCACGCCGTCGATGCCGGAGAGTGCGCCGGCGACCCGGTGCATGCAGCGCTGGGCGAGCGGCGCAAGGTCGGTGTGCACAATGCCGTCGGCGCTGCGATGCGTGGCGGCTTCCTCGGCCAGGCAGCGCTCGATGACAGGAAGGAGGTGGCGGTCGCGGTAACTGGCGACAGCGCCATCGTCGAGCAGCCGGGCGAGGATGCGCTTGCGGGCGAGGTGTTCCTCGCCGTCGATCAGGAACAGCACGTCCTTCATCAGGGTGTCGCGCACCAGCTGGCTGCTGCCCTGGGCGAATTTGCGCGACCTCAGTACCTCACCGATTTCCTCGAAATCGGTGAGCTGGGTCATGCCCGCCACGGCGTCGGCGGCGTGTGTGTCTGCAGGCGTGATCTTGGCCATGGAACCCGTCAGTGTGCAGCTAAGCCCGCCGCAGCATGCACTTTCCCGTCAGTGTGCAGCTGGGCCCGTCGCAGCATGCACTTTACCTTGTGTCACGTGCACGATGGCGCGACCCAGGTTGTGGTAAATCCTGCTGCGGCGCGCAAGCGGCTACCATTCGTAGAGGAAGATCTGCATCGGCCGCCACATGGCCACCCAGCCGCCGATGGTCAGTCCCTCCTTGAGCACCCGCAGGTAAGGGCTGAAGGCGTAGCTTGCCAGGGAGTCGGCGCCGAGCATGCAGAATGCGAGAAAGCCCAGTCCGATCAGGAGGCTGGTGCGGCCTTCGAGCAGCAGAACGCGCAAGTTGCGCTTCATCAGCAGCGATTTGTAGTCGAAGTAGTTGTGGATGGCTTCGGCGACAACCGGCGTGGGGTCATCCGGGGGCATGTTCTGGATGTGGACGACGATGCGAAAGTGACTGTCCTGCGGGAACTCCAGCGCCCAGCTTTCCAGGAATTCCTCCGCATCGGGGTCGAGGTCGCGATGATGGAAGGGTGTCGGGTCCATCGAGTTGAACAGCTGCGAGAGTTCGCTAACGCGCAACTCGATCTGGTGCACCGGCCCGTGGTTCTTCGGCATTTCAGCCTGCCCGGCCAGGGCGCGCCCTCGCGGCCCCGATCACAGCAGCAAGGCCCCGGCGATCCCGGTGGCGAACAGCAGCGCGGAAATCGGCAGGGTGATGCGGCGCAGTTCCGCCGATCCCAGCCCGATCGCCATGCCGCTTTTGGTCATGGTGTTGGCCATGACGGCGATGATAATGGCGCGCGCCGCAGTCTGCAGGTTGGATGCGTCGGTATGCGCCAGGTTGGCCATGGCCAGGGTGATGGCGTCCACGTCGGTCAGGCCGGCAAGCGCTGCGGCAAGATAGAGGCCCGCGTCCCCGAGGTATACCTGGGCCGCCTTGGCGATGAAGACGACGACACCGAACAGCAGGCCGAACTTGATGGCCTCGCTGAGCTCGAACGGGTTGCTGCCCGCCTTGACCTCGCCGCGCTCGCGCTGCTGGTGGCGTCGCCACAACCAGTAGCTCGAGGCGAGACTGGCGATGGACAGCATCCCGATTGCCACGAGGAGCCGACGACCGAGGTCCCAACTGATCAGCGAACTCATGATACCGACGCGCAGGAACATCACCGTCCATGCCAGCACGATGCCCAGCGCGAGGGACGATGCGTCCTCGCCTGCCTGGCGGCTGCGCTGGGAAAAGCCGAGCGTCACCGCGGTGCTCGACACCAGCCCGCCCAGCAGTCCGGCCAGGCCGATGCCATGTTCGGCACCGAGGATCTTGACCAGCAGGTAGCTGAGGAAGTTCAGCGCCGAAATCAGAACCACCATCAGCCAGATCTTGTACGGATTGATCACGTCGAGCGGTGCCGGGCCGTAGTTGATGTCCGGCACCAGCGGCAGGACGATCAGCGTGACGATGGCGAACTGCAGCGTTGCCTGGACGTCGGAGCCGTCGATGCGGCTGGCCAGCTGGTGCAGCCAGTCGCGCAGGGCGAGCAGCAGCGCCATGGCGACCGCGATCCACCCCGCCAGCTGCATCTGTCCGAGGGCGCAGAGAAGTCCCAGCGAGAATGCAAGCAGCGCCGAGACCTCGGTGGTGATGCCGGTCCCGCCCTGCAGCGAAGTCACCACATACATGCCGACGATGAGCGCGGCGATGGCGCCGAACATGAGCAGGCCCAGCCACGGCAGCGCCAGCTGGTCGCCGAGATATCCGGCGACCGCGCCGCTCAGCGCGATGAGCGCGAAGGTGCGCACGCCCGCGGCACCTTCCTCGCCCTTGGTGCGCTCGCGCTCCATGCCGAGCAGCATGCCCAGGCCGAGTGCGACGGCGAAACGCAGTGCGAGATCGGGATCTTCCATCACGACAGTATGCAGTGCCCCATGTGCGCCCTCAAGCGGCGCGGGGCCCGTGCTTGATCAGGATCAATTGCGTGCGCCCCCCATTCACTCTGACAATCATTAGTCCACGAGTTCGAGCGCCAGCTGGCGCGCCGTGCTGCGCCCCATCGGAATGATGTCCAGTCCGTGCTTCTTGTGGTCGAGCACGCGCGACAGGATCTTGTAGGTGTCGAGGTCGAACACCGGTTCCAGCCGCGAGTCCAGGCGCGCGTGCAGTTCGTCTTCGCTGCGCACGGTGCCCAGGTAGCACCAGTGGTCGAAGAGATGGATGTCCGCGCGCGGCTCGCAGGCAGTGGGGGCGCGCTGCATTTCGCGAAAACCGGTGAGGCCCTTGTAGGGCCAGGCGCGCATCCTTAGCTTGGTCAGGGCGCCCAGGAGGCGCAGGTTGTGCGCTGCGACGGATTCCCCGCCGCAGCAGGCGCCGCGGCACTTCTTCAACTGGTGGGCAAAGCATGGGCGCGGTTTTCCGCCGGCCGTCGCTGTTCGCGCGGTGCCTTTTTCAAGGCCGAGCAGCAGGGGGCACAGGCCATGCTCGGCGGCGATGGCTTCGAGTGCTTCGAGCGCGCGGCGCTTGGAGCGAAAGGTGCCGAAGGTTTCGGCGAGGCGGTGCGGGTCGAGGTCGGATGCGCGCACCAGCTCCGGCGGCTTGCAGGTGACCGCCCCTGGTGTCCAGCGGAAAGCGCACAGGTCGCCCGCGCGGCGCAGCATGCGATTGTGAACGGGCAGCAGTTCCTTCACCAGGCGCGCTTCGGTGAGCAGCGCGCCCAGTTCCCCCGCGGTCTCGATCCACTCGATGCGTGCAAGTTGCATGGAGATGCGCATCTCCTTGCCCGAGGCGTGATCGCCCGCGAAGTGCGACATCACGCGTGACCTGAGTCCCACGCTCTTGCCCACGTAAAGCGGCGTGTTCTCCTCGTCGTAGAAGATGTACACGCCGGGCCCTTCGGGAATGTCATCGAGCACGGCCGGGTCGAGACGCGGCGGCACGCTGGGCGTCTTCAGTTGGGCGCCGATGGATGCGCCGAGCAGCGCCGGGTCGCAGTCGCGTCGGATGACCTGCGCGAATTGCCACAGCACCTGCGCGTCCCCAAGGGCGCGGTGGCGCGCGGTGCAGGTGAGGCCGTGGCGCTCGATCAGGCTGTCGAGGTTGTGCTTGCGGTGCTCGGGATAGAGCGAGCGCGAGAGCTTGGCCGTGCACAGCATCTTCGGGCGGAACGGGAAGGCGAGACGCCCGAATTCGTTCTTCAGGAATCCGTAGTCGAAGCGCACGTTATGGGCGATGAAGATGCGGCCCTCGAGGCGCTTGTGCACCTCGGCGGCCACCGACTCGAAGGGCGGCGCCGACTCGACCATGGCGTTGCTGATGCCGGTGAGCGCCTCGATGAAGGGCGGGATGCGCTGGCCCGGATTGACGAGCGAACTCCATTCCTCGACCGTGCCGTCGGGGTCGACGGTGACGATGCCCACTTCGGTGATGCGGTCGTGGTGCGCGGTGGCGCCCGAGGTTTCCAGGTCGACGAACGCCAGGGGCTGATCGAAAAAGGATGGAAAGGCGGAAGCTGCCTTGGGTGAGGCGGTAACAGTTGCGGATTTTTTCACCGGCCAAGAGTGCCACATTCGTCTGCCGGCCACCAGAATTCGGCAAGGCAATCTTTCGATGGACGGTTCGGACCGCATTTATACTGTCGCGATTCGTATAAAACCAATAACTTCGCAAGGGGAGTGACAGCATGAAGCTTTGCCTGAACACGGGTTACAGCGGCCCGAAGATGGAAGTGCCGATCAAGCGCATCCTGCGCGCCGAGGAACTGGGGTTCGACACCGTCTGGACCTCGGAGGCCTACGGCTCGGATGCCATCACGCCGCTGGCCTACATCGGCGCGTTGACCAAGCGGATCCGCGTCGGCACCAACATCGCGCAGCTGGCGGCACGCACGCCGGCCAACCTGGCCATGAGCGCGCAGACCATCGACGCCATGATCGGGCGCGGCCGCATGATCGTGGGCCTTGGTGTCTCGGGGCCGCAGATCGTCGAGGGATGGTACGGCCAGCCCTGGGGCAAGCCCGCGGCGCGCATCCGCGACTATGTGGCGATCATGAGGAAACTGTGGAAGCGCGAAGTGCCGCTCACACATCAGGGCACGGAGATTTCGCTGCCCTATACGGGACCGGGCGCCACCGGACTCGGCAAGCCGCTCAAGAGCATACTGCACGGCAACCCGGACATTCCCATCATGCTGGGCACGGCGACGCCGGGCAACATCCGCATGACCGGGGAGATTGCCGATGGCTGGCTCTCCATGCATCTGGTGCCTTCGACCATGCGCACGTACCTGCAGTGGCTCGGCGAGGGCATGGCCAAGCGCACCGACGGAAAAACGCTCAAGGACTTCGCCATTCATGGCTGGTTGAGCGTGGTGATCACCAACGACGTGAAGGCCGCCCTCGCCGCCGGAAAGCCGCGCGTGGCGCTCTACGTGGGCGGCATGGGCGCCAAGGACAAGAACTACCACAAGGACAGCATGATTCGTCGCGGTTATCCCGAGGCCGCCGAGCGCATCCAGGAGTTGTATCTCGCCGGCAAGAAGGATGAGGCCGCCGCTGCGGTGCCCGATGAGTACGTGGACGAGCAGGCGCTGATCGGCCCATCGGACCGCATCATGGAGCGTTGGCCGAAATGGCGCGACTGCGGGATGACCATGCTCAGCCTGAACGAACCCACCGATGAGGCGATGGAGCTGATGAGCAACCTGGTGCGCATCAGCGGATAGTGGGACCGCGCACCTAATCGAAAATGCGGCTACGCAGGCTCGGCCGCGCTGCGGAGGCGGGAGATGCGGGAGATGTGGGCAGAATGGCGTCTGAAAATGGCATTATAAGTAGTTGAAACATATGAAATAAGTACGTGATGGCGGGGTGTGGCGGCATGCTAAAATGGGGCCTTCGATTTCCCCAGAAAACTCTTTTCCGTCGAAGGCCCCGATGACCCTACTCAACCAGAGCGACCTCGCGCACACCGATCCCGAGCTTTTCAGCGCCATCCAGAAGGAAAACCAGCGCCAGGAAGACCATATCGAGCTGATCGCCTCCGAAAACTACGTCAGTCGTGCCGTGCTCGAAGCCCAAGGTTCGCAGTTGACCAACAAATACGCGGAAGGTTACCCGGGCAAGCGCTATTACGGCGGTTGCGAGTTCGTCGACCTGGCCGAAGTGCTGGCCATCGAACGTGCCAAGAAGCTCTTCGGTGCGGAAGCGGCCAACGTGCAGCCCAACTCCGGCTCGCAGGCCAACCAGGCGGTGTTCTTCGCACTGCTCAAGCCGGGCGACACCTACCTCGGCATGTCGCTGGCCGAAGGCGGCCACCTGACGCACGGCTCACCGGTCAACATGAGCGGCAAGTGGTTCACGCCCGTCAGCTACGGCCTGAACGCCAAGGAAGAAATTGATTACGAGCAGGTCGAGCGCCTGGCCCAAGAAAAGAAACCGCGCCTGATCCTGGCCGGCGCCTCCGCCTACTCGCTGCGCATCGATTTCGAGCGCATGGCAAAGATCGCCAAATCCGTCGGTGCCTACTTCATGGTGGACATGGCGCATTACGCGGGACTGGTGGCCGCGGGCCTGTATCCCAATCCGGTGGGCGTGGCCGACGTGGTGACCACCACCACGCACAAGACCCTCCGCGGCCCCAGGGGCGGCATGATCCTGATGAAGGCAGAGCACGAGAAAGCCATCAACTCGGCCATCTTCCCCGGCATCCAGGGCGGACCGCTGATGCACGTGATTGCCGCCAAGGCGGTGGCGCTGCAGGAAGCACTGCAGCCATCCTTCAAGGCCTACCAGCAGCAGGTGCTCGACAACGCACGCGTCATGGCCGAAACACTGACCAAGCGCGGCCTGCGGATCGTCTCGGGCCGCACCGAGAGCCACGTGTTCCTGCTCGACCTGCGCGCCAAGAAAATCAACGGCAAGGTGGCCGAGGCCGCACTGGGCAGCGCGCACCTTACCGTCAACAAGAACGCCATCCCGAACGACCCGGAGAAGCCTTTCGTCACCAGCGGCATACGCATCGGCTCCCCGGCCATGACCACGCGCGGCTTTGGCACCGTCGAGGCGGAGAAGATCGCCAACCTGATCGCCGATGTGCTCGATGCGCCGGCCGACGAGGCGGTGCTCTCGCGGGTGCGGCGCGACGTCGAGGCGCTGTGCCGTCGTTTCCCGGTATACGCAACCCCGGCGCGCGCGGCAGCAGCTGCTTGATCGGTATCAGGACTATTCCAGGCTCATAACAAATCCAATAAAAGGCCTCCCCAATGCGCTGTCCCTTCTGCAAGGCCGAAGATACTGCCGTCATCGATTCCCGGATGTCCGATGACGGTGACAGCGTGCGCCGGCGGCGCGAGTGCAAGAGCTGCGACAAGCGCTTCACCACTTACGAGCGCGTGGAAATGTCCATGCCGCTGGTGGTGAAGGCCAACGGCTACCGCACCAGCTACGATCGCAACAAGATCCGCACCGGCTTCATGCGCGCGCTGCACAAGCGCCCGGTGCCGGCCGAGCAGGTCGAGGAGGCGATCAACCGCATCGAGCAGCGCGTGCTGGCGCTGGGCGAGCGCGAAATCAAGAGCCGCGTGGTGGGCGAACTGGTGATGCGCGAACTGAAAAAACTGGATGACGTGGCCTACATCCGCTTTGCCTCGGTGTACGGCGATTTCCAGCGCATCGACGATTTTCGCGACGCCATCCTGCAGGTCAAGCGTCCCGCGACGCGGGCGAAGAAGTCCGCCCGCTAGTTGCGGGCGCCAATCCCGACCCCCATGTTTTCCGATCGCGACCGTGAGTGCATGGCCCGGGCGCTGGCACTGGCCGAGCGCGGGCTGTTCACGACCACGCCCAACCCGCGCGTGGGGGCAGTGGTTGTCAACGACGGCCATGTCGTCGGCGAAGGCTTTCATGAGCGTTCCGGCGAGCCGCATGCCGAAGTGCATGCCCTGCGCGCGGCGCGCGGGCGGGCGCAGGGGGCCACGCTTTATGTCAACCTGGAGCCCTGCAGCCACCACGGACGAACACCGCCCTGCGCGGATGCCGTCATCGAGGCCGGTATCACGCGTGTGGTGGTCGCCATGCAGGATCCCAATCCCCGGGTGTCGGGCGACGGGTTCGCCAGGCTGCGCGAAGCAGGAATTACGGTCGATGTCGGTCTCATGGAGGATGAAGCGCGTGAACTGAACATCGGTTTCGTGTCGCGCATGGTGCGCGGCCGGCCATGGGTGCGCATGAAGGTCGCGGCGACGCTCGATGGGCGCACGGCGCTCGCCAACCGGCAGAGCCAGTGGATCACGGGTGAAGCGGCGCGCGCGGATGGCCACGCCTGGCGCGCGCGCGCCTGCGCCGTGCTGACGGGATTTGGCACGGTTCGCGACGACAACCCGCGCATGGACGTGCGCCATGTGCCAACCACGCGCCAGCCTCTCAAGGTGCTTGTGGATAGCGGCCTGGAGACGCCGGCGGCGTCCCGCCTGTTCGATTCGGGGCCGGTGCTGGTCTACGGTGCGCGGGAGAACGCCACCGGCGCGGCAGCCCTGGAGGCGCGCGGTGGGAGGATCGTCCGGTTGCCGAATGCACGCGGCAAGGTCGACCTGTCGCGCATGCTCGAAGACCTTGCCGTGCGCGGCGTGAACGAACTGCATGTCGAGGCGGGGACGAGACTGAACGGCTCGCTGCTCAATGAGGGCTGCGTGGACGAGTTGCTGGTGTACCTTGCCCCGAAGCTCATTGGAAACTCCGGGCTGGGCATGTTCGATCTGCCCGAGCTCACCGCGCTTTCCGGCGCGCGCGAGCTCGTGTTTCGCCAGGTGCAGCCTATCGGCGACGATCTGCGCATCCTGGCGCGCTTCAAATAGGGGGACGAATGTTTACCGGGATCGTGCAGGCATTGGGAAAGATCAGCCGCGTGGACAAGCGCGAGGGCGGTGCCCGGCTCGCCATTCATGCCGTGAGGCTGGGCATGGACGACGTGGGGATTGGCGACTCCATCGCGGTCAACGGCGTGTGCCTTACCGTGGTGACCAAGACGACGTCGGGGTTCGAGGTTGACGTGTCGGCGGAGACCCTGCGCTGCACGTCGGGGCTGGATGCGGCAGGAGAGGTGAACCTGGAGAAATCGCTGCGGCTCTCGGATCGCCTTGGCGGCCACATCGTTTCCGGCCACGTGGACGGCATGGGCGAGGTGGTCGAATTCAGGCCGGTGGGCGAGAGCCACCTGCTGCGCATTCGCGCGCCGAAGGAACTGGAGCGCTACATCGCGCGCAAGGGCTCGGTGACCGTGCAGGGCGTGAGCCTCACGGTGAACGACGTCAACGGCCCCGAGTTCGACATCAATCTCATCCCGCACACCATTGCGGTGACCACCCTCAAGCACCTCAAGCCCGGCTCGAAGGTGAACCTCGAGGTGGACATGCTGGCCAGGTACGTGGAGCGGATTCTCGGCGCGACGCAGTAGCCATCGGCAGAAACCCGCAGCGATTGAGAGGGCTCAAAGCAACCAAGCGGCCGCCGCGCGATGATCGCAATTACATTGCGCTGGTCTGGCGGATCACGGCGCTGAACCGTTCCATGCGCTCCAGGCTCTCGGCGAGGTTCTCGCTGCGGAAATCGAAGATGAGTTCACTTACACCGAGCTTGGCGTAGCGGGCGGTGTCTTCGACGATCTCTTCCAACGTGCCGGAGAAGGGTGGCTTCTCCCCGCTCTTGGCGTAGAAGGCCACCAGTGCGGGGTCGGACACCGGCACTTTGTAGGAGATGGTGATTTGCTTCGGATCGCGGCCATTGGCTTCGGTCTGCCGGAACAGGTCATCGCGCGACCGGATCAGTTCGTCCGGAGGCAGGGGCACCGCCGGATTGGCGCCCACCGGATGCCAGCCGTCACCGTAGCTCGCGGTCCGTCGCAATGCCGCCTTGGTGCTGCCGCCAATCCAGATCGGTATATGGGGCGCCTGCACCGGCTTGGGCAGGCAGCGTACCGGGTCGAAACGATAGAAGCGGCCCGTGAACGAGACCGGCTCGCCGCTCCAAAGCGTCTTGAAGATTTTCACGTATTCGTCGGTGACTGCCCCGCGCCGGTCGAAATCCTGTGAATCGAGCGCCTCGAACTCTTCGCGCATCCAGCCCACGCCGATGCCCAGGGTCAACCGACCGCCGGAGAGCACGTCGATGGTGGAAAGGACCTTGGCGGTCGCCACCGGATTGCGCTGCGGCACGATCAGGACGCTGGTGACCAGGCGCAGCGTCGTGGTCTTCGCGGCGAGAAACGCAATCGTCGAGAGTTGCTCCATCGCTTCGCCGCCGCCCGGGAAAACGCCGCTGGCGGTGTAGGGATAGGTGGAATTGACGGTCACGGGAAATACCAGGTGATCGCCGACCATGGTCGAGGAGAATCCCGACTTCTCTGCGTGCTGGACGATCGTTGTGAGCGCCGCTGGGGTGCAGGTCTTGCCGCGCGTGGGCAGGTAAAAGCCGAATCGCATGGGGGTGAGTCTCCTTGGCGCAGTTTGCGGGTTTCCCGGCGAAGTCAGGCCGGCACGCCCAGCGTTGGGTTATTGTTTTTCCAGCTTTGCGCTGATGGCGACCTTCGTCCATGCATCGACTTCGTCGGCGATCTTCTTGCGAAACTGTTCCGGTGTGGATCCCACGGGGGTGTAGCCGATCTGCAGCAGCCGCTCCTTCGTTGCGGGTTCCTGCAGAACGGCATTGAGGTCGGCATTCAACTTGTTCAGGACCGGCCGTGGTGTCTTCGGCGTGGTGAAGAACCCATACCAGAAGGCGGTCTCGAAGCCGGGCAGGGCGCCTTCGCTGACGGTCGGCACGTTGGGGAAAATGGGCGAGCGTTGCAGCGTGGTCACCGCGAGCATCCGGATGCGCCCGGCATCGAGAAGCGCCTTGGCAGAGCCGGAGTCGAAGACCAGCACCTGCACCTCGTTGGCGGCAAGGGCATTCAACTGCGGCGGGCCGCCATTGAACGGAATGTGCGCCATGTCGATGCCCGCGATGAGCTTGAAGAGTTCGGTGTTCATGTGCACCGCGGACCCGATGCCGGACGAGCCGTAGTTGAGCACGCCCGGGCGCTGCTTGGCGTAGGCGATCAGCTCGGCCACAGAGTTCACCGGCAGCGCATTCGAGACAAGGATGCCTTGCGTGCCTTGAAAGGCGTGCACGATCGGCTCGAGGTCGCGTCGGATGTCGAAGCTGGCGTTGGCCGACACGACTTGCAGGACGGTGGCGGCGTTGCTATTCAGGACAATGACGTTGCCGTCCGGCTCGGCGCGCGATACGAGCTGCATGGCGATCAGGCTTCCCGCGCCCGGGCGCGAGTCGATGATCGCGGGCACGCCCGTGCGCTTGAACAGCGCTTCGCCGATCACCCTGCCAGTCACGTCGCCGACGCTGCCCGGGCCGAACGGCACGATGATCCGCAGGGGCTTGGCCGATCCGGCCGTCTGGGCGAGGGCAAAGCCTGCCTGAAGGAGCGGCAGTGCTGCCAACAAAGCGATCAATGCGCGAAGCAAGCGTTTCATGATGGTCTCCCTGGTGTATTCGGTGTTCAGCGCGCGCCCAGTTCCCTGAGGCGGGCTGCGATCGGTTCCTTCTTGGCGGCGACGGCGAGCACGAGTGGCGTAGCGCCCGAAGCGCTCTGCGCGTTGATGTCGGCGCCCCTCGAAACAAGGTACTCCACCACATGCAGGTGTCCATAGAACACTGCAGTGTGCAGCGGCGTGGTGCCGGTCTTGGTGCGGCTGTTGATGTCCGCGCCGCGAGATACCAGCAGGTCGATGATCGGCAGCTTGCCCTTTTGCACGGCAAAGTGCAGCACAGATCCGCCGGCATTGGCGTCTTTCGATTCGATGTCGGCGCCGTCTTCGATCATTTTCAAGGCGGACGGATAGTCGCCCTGTGCGATGGCATCGTGCAAGCCGCGGTCCGCGGCGCGTGCGGCGGACACTGCGGTCTCCTGAGCTAGTGGCGTTGCCTGGGCCGGCGCGGCTGCGGGCTGAGCAGGAGACTCTTGCGCTACGGGCGCCGGAGTCGGTGCGGGAGAAGCCTGCACGGGCTTGTTCTCCTGTCCACCGAAGATGCGATTGAAAAACCCGCGCACGGCACCGTCGATTCGCTCGATGACGTTCGGCTCCCCGCCTGCTTGCTGGGCGAGCGCGGGCAGTGCAATGAAGGCGCCGCAGGCGAAGGCAAGGATCAATCTGCGCATGCGCAAATCTTACTCTGGTTCGCCGTGTCGTTCAGCTCAAACGGATGTCCGCCCGCCACGACCGCCTTTGCCCCGAATAAAGCTGCCGGGACCAGGTCGTGAAATGGCGCCGAATTTTCCGTTACTGCTCCAGCGCAAAAAACGGCACCGTACGCCCAGCCTCGACCTGGGTGAGCTTCACCCGCACCGGCAGCCCGATGCGCAGCTTCGAAAAATCGCAGTCAACAATTTTGGTGAGGATCACCGGGCCTTCCTCGGTTGTCACGAACGCCACCGCATGCGGCGGGTTCCAGGTCCGCGCAACGCTCCAGGAGTAGATTGTCCCGCGGCCCGGCGACTCGATCCACTCGATCTTCTGCGAGCGGCAGAACGGGCACACCGCGCGCGGGTGCCAGTGGTACTTGCCGCAGTCGCCGCACTTCGGCATGAGGAATCTGCCTTCGGCCGCTGCCGACCAGAAGGGGCGCATCTCCGGCCACTGCGAGACGTTGAGATCGGTTTCCCAGGCTTTGAGTTGTTCGTTTGCCATGATGCCTTACTCCCGCTCGAGGATTGCGGTGCTGTGGAAATGGCCGACCCCGTTGATGAGGCCGGGGCCGGAGGCCAGCGCGATGTTGCAATTGGGCACCTGCACCTTCGGGTGCGCCTCGCCGCGCAACTGGCGCACGGCTTCGATCACCTTGGTCATGCCGCCGCGGTTGATCGGGTGGTTGTTGCACATGCCGCCGCCGTCGGTGTTCCAGGGCAGCTTGCCCACGCCCGAGATGAGGTTGCCGTCCGAGATGAACTTGCCGCCGTCGCCCTTCTTGCAGAAGCCCAGGTCCTCGATCTGCATCATCGCCATGATGGTGAAGTTGTC